>DATIIG010000111.1:0-1708 GCA_035479835.1 Saccharimonadales bacterium (SeqCode)
AAAGCAAATTTCCGCTCAATGGATCTTACGAATGTGTCTATAAAGTGATTTGTGTCGAAGGCGGAGCTGATCCCTATGCTACCGGGCGACCAAATCCTTTGAATTTTTCTTTTCGAGTTCCTGCAGATGCCAGTAGTGAATTTCTTTTGCAAATAAGACAACGTCCTGAACTCATGAATGCAATCTTTGATAGCATTTATCCCGGGCTTTTGAGTGATAATCATTTACGCGCAAAACCCGCTGAGGGTCTCGCTCTTCACGCGTTGGGCAAGCAAGATCTTGACTCTAATAATTATTATCCCAAATCTCAACATTATTTAAAATCCCCCGTAGAAAAACTTAAATATCCTCAACCAATAAAATAAATGACGACTCGGTGGACTACAACTGCCGGAGTTCCGCGTCGATGAAGAGGTCGAGATCGCCGTCCAGAACCGCATCGGTATTTGATGTCTCAACATTTGTCCGCAGATCTTTCACCATATGATATGGATGCAGCACATAGCTTCTGATTTGATTTCCCCACCCCGGCGTTTTGTATCCGCCTTTCAGAGCCGCTTCTTCTTTCGCGCGCTTTTCCTCCTCAAGTGCCCAGAGTTTTGCGCGCAGAATTTTCATCGCGTACTCGCGGTTTTGGTTTTGATAACGCTCTGTTTGGCATGTCACGACAATTCCCGTTGGAATATGCTTCAAACGGACAGCTGTTGAAACTTTGTTGACGTTTTGACCGCCATGACCGCCACTTCTGAATGCTTCAAATTCGATATCATCTTCTTTTATCAAAACTTCACTGTCTTGTTCAATTTCGGGCAAAACCTCAACCATTGCAAAAGACGTCTGGCGAAGTTTATCGGCATTAAACGGCGACTGCCTGACAAGCCTATGCACCCCCACCTCGCCTTTGAGATGTCCGTATGCATAGCTTCCTGCAACTTCAATTGTCGCGCTTTTTATTCCCGCTTCCTCACCGAGTGTTTGATCTATCACTTCAAATGACAGACCTTTTTTTTCAAAGTAGCGCGTGTACATGCGCATAAGCATCTGCGCCCAGTCCATCGCCTCCACTCCGCCCTGACCCGAGTGAATGGAAAAAATTGCATTTGAGCTGTCATGCTCACCCGAGAGATACAGCATGATTTCCAAATCCTGCAAAAGTTTTTCCGCTTCTTTCTCGCTGCCCTGCGTTACCAAACTTTGCAAGCGCTCAATGTCAGTAAGTTCTTTTTGCAAATCCGACATTTCTTTCATTTTGCGGCTTGCAGTCTGGTGGTCTTTCCAAAAATCCGGTTTCATACTCCCTGCTTCCAACTCACGAATTTGCCGATGCTTCACATCAACATCCACTTTTTCCAAAAGTTTTTTTAATCTTTCTTTCAATTCTTCCATGATTTTAAATTTTTCACTTTAAACTTTTAACTTTCAAAGTCCTGCGCAGATTTTCTGACAGAAATCTTTTGCCTGGCTTCCGGGAAGACCCTCAAGCGATTTAATATCCCCCATGAGTTTTTGCACTTGCGGCGATGACGCTGCCGCGCTTGAAATATTTATGCCGTTTATTTCATCTTTTATCTGCTGAAGTTTTTGTGAGACCCCTGCCTGCACATTTATTTGCGCCGGCGTCACTGAGTTCTCAGTGACTAAACCTGACTCGGTCTGTTAAGGATTTTGCGTGCTTGCGCCCGCGACCGACTGTGAAGGATTTTGCGAA
>DATIIG010000112.1:0-2785 GCA_035479835.1 Saccharimonadales bacterium (SeqCode)
AGTTTGCCTGCCTAATTTTACTTTTCAATTTATGGCGGGCAAGGAGGTGATTATTTGGTATGGATAAAAATATACAAACTGCCACAACTGTTTCACCAATGCATTCATTCAAAACCGCCTCAAGCGGTCCATTTTTCACCACCAAAACCATTATTGTTCTCGGGGTTGCGGCGATACTCGGAATTGCCGGCGGATATTTCTTTGCGAAAAAAGGAAATCCGGTTGCAACGGTTGCCCAGCTCAACAGTGCTTCCGATGTGACAAAAGGCATGGTTATAGGCGCAAATGATACCAGTACCTTTAAAGACTCAACAGAGGGAAAACTGGTGGAAGGCGGTATTTCGGGAGAGGGACAATTTCATTTGGTGCGCCCCGGCGGAGACAGTCAAAACGTCTATCTTACTTCATCAACCATTGATCTTTCAAAACTGATTAACCATAAAGTAAAAGTTTGGGGACAAACACAAAAAGCACAACACGCGGGATGGCTTATGGATGTAGGGAAAGCGGAGGTGCTTGAATGATCAAGTTTGAAAATGTTTCAAAAGTTTTCGGCACAGGCGGCGGAGTTGCCGAAATAAATCTGACTATTGAAAAAGGTGAATTTGTTTTTCTCGTCGGGCCCACAGGATCGGGCAAAACCACGCTTTTTCGACTACTTATTCGCGAAATGCTCCCCACACAAGGCTCAATTACCGTCGGTGACTTTGATATCGTAACGCTTGCGCACAAACATCTGCCGAATTTGCGAAAAAAAGTCGGTGTTGTATTTCAAAACCTCAAACTTCTTGCCGATAGGACAATTTTTGAAAATGTTTTGCTTCCTTTGGAGATAGCAGGAGTCAGCGACGCGGAGAGCAAAAGAAAAGTTGAGGAAGTTTTAACGCATGTGGGCATTTTGGAGCATAAAGATAAATTTCCCGTTCAACTTTCCGGTGGAGAACTCCAGCGCGCGGCAATTGCCCGGGCGCTTACCCTTGGCCCGGAGGTTCTTCTGGCAGATGAGCCCACGGGAAATCTCGATGCTGCCACGTCATGGGAAATCGTAAAGCTTCTGGAAAATATCAATATGCTCGGAACCACCGTTCTTATGGCAACGCACAACAATGAAATTGTAGAAAAGCTGGCAAAACGAGTTATCACGCTTGAAAAAGGGAAAATGATCGGAGACAAAAAGCACGGTCATCACAAAAGCGAAAAAACGGAGAAGACAGAAAAAGCAAAGGAGAAAGAAGAGAAATGAAATCAATTCATACCATGTGGAGAAATGTCAGGCGCTCGCCATATCAGGCGTTTGCGGCGATTTTTATCATGCTCTTAACGTTTTTGGTAGTTTCATTTTTCAGTTTTATTGTTTACGGTTCATCAAAAATAATCAGCTACTTTGAAGCGCAGCCACAGGTAACGGCATTTTTCAAAGATGATGCAAAACAGGATGATATCAACGCGCTTCGTGATAACCTCTCACAAAACAACAAAATCGCAAAATTAAAATATGTTTCCAAACAGGAAGCTCTGCAGATTTATAAGCAACAAAACAAAAATGATCCGCTGCTTTTGGATCTGGTAACGGCCGATGTGTTGCCCGCATCGCTTGAGGTATCAACACATAAAATAGAGGATTTGGCACCCGTTTCTCAGACTCTAAAAACCGCGCCGATTGTACAGGAAGTGATTTTTCAAAAAGATGTTGTCTCCACGCTCTCAAGCTGGACAAATGCGCTTCGCAGGATTGGTGTTGTACTGGTCGTTTTGTTATCGGTTATGTCAATGTTTATTATGATTATTATTATCGGTATTAAAATTTCGCAAAAACGCGAGGATATTGATACGATGCGGCTTATTGGTGCAACCAGCTGGTATGTCAGGTGGCCGTTTATTTTTGAGGGAATTTTCTACGGCATTATCGGAGCGATCATCGGTTGGTTACTTTCGACTGTTACACTTTGGCTTGCAACTCCGGCACTTTCATCATTTCTTCGCGGCATTCCGATTTTCCCCGTTTCTCCGGTTTTACTTTTAGAGCTTCTGGGGATTGAACTTTTGTTTGCAGTATGTTTGGGCGCGTTCTCAAGCTTTATTGCAGTCCTTCGATACCTAAAGTAGAAATTTCTAATTTCTAATTCCTAATTTCTAAATAAATTCAAATGACGAAATGTCTAAAAATCGCTACACATAAATTTTTTCTTCTTATAATTTTTGTTTTTATTCTTGCAGTACTTTTTAAAACGGTTACGTTTGCCCAGGATGCGACCTCAAGCGCGGTACAGGATTTGCAAAACAAAATTAACGATCTGCAAAATAAAGTTAGCGATCTGCAGGGACAGGAAAAAACACTATCTTCACAAATCGGCGTCATGGATAATCAGATAAAGCTTACAAGTTATAAAATTGACGCGACAAAACAGCAGATTACCAATTTAACGCTTGATATTGACACCGCAAATAAAAAAATCTCAACACTTGAGGGTTCGGTTGATAATTTGACAAAAGTACTGATGAACAGAATTGTGGCGACCTATGAGATCGGCAGCGCCCAGCCGCTTGAGCTTCTTATTACATCGCACAGCGCATCGGATCTTTTGGAGCGCGCAAATTATCTTCGCGTCGCGCAGCAACATGACAAAAAATTGATTTATGATACCGTGCAGGCAAAAAACGATTTCGCAAATCAAAAAGCAATTTATGAAAATGAAAAGAAAAAAATCGAAGCGCTCAAAACAGATCTTGAAGCATACAACAACCAACTTGACAGCCAGAAAGCAACCAAGCAGGATCTTTTGCC
>DATIIG010000113.1:0-5607 GCA_035479835.1 Saccharimonadales bacterium (SeqCode)
AAAGACGAAGTCAGACAAATCGGCGGGTTGCTGGGGTTATCAGACGAGTTTGTGTTTAAGCAGCCGTTTCCCGGCCCGGGGTATGCCGTCCGGATACGGGGAGAAGTGACCAAAGAGCGTTTGGAAAAAGAAAAACTTGCAGACAAAATAGTTTTGGAAGAGTTGGAACTGGCAGGACTTTTGCAAAACGTTTTTATATCATTTCCGGTTATGACCGGCGCTTTTTCAACAGCGGTAAAAGGTGACGCGAAATTTTTCGGTGAAGTAATTGCCGTTCGTGTTATTGAATCGCACGATGTGATGACGGCAACATGGTCGCGCGTTCCCTACGAGGTTTTGCAAAAGATTGCTTCAAGAATTGTCAACGAAGTACCCGAAATCTCCCGTGTTGTCTACGACATTACTACCAAACCCCCCGCAACCATGGAATGGGAATAGTTAGTTTTTTCGCAAGAGAGTGGAGGTATACGAAAGTGCCTGAACAAATTCATCAGGATTTTTTATAACTGCGTTGGCATGATGCAAAAACTGCGGCACTTCATCAGAAACATCAAGGTTTCCCTCAATGCCGATAACGGTTCCCTGCGGATGCGTTTTGGTAAACTCTGCAAGGGGCATATCTCCGAATCCGTCAGCAACAAATACCCACGGCGGTCTCATGAAACGCTGCGCTGCAATGCCTTTATGTATCGGTTCACCATTGCGCCTGCCTTTTATAGTTACAATCGCAAGATTATCAACAATCATTCTGCTTACTCCTACCGCAACATCATTTTCAAAGTCAAGTCCCTGCTGATATGCAAGAGATTGAAGCGTCGGCTCAAAAACGGTTTGCAAAATCTCCCGATCATATGAAGAGCCGTTGTGATAGTAAAACCAGAAATAGGTGCAGAGTTCTCCCTGCCATTGAAAATTGCCCGTGCAAAATTTCATTTCCCCCTCCTTGGCGTAGTTTTGAACATCCTGCCATGACGGAGCATGACGTGGATGAGAAGTAAATGTTTCTTTTACGCTATCGATAAAATCTTTATGACCGGGAAGCGCAATGTGATGTTCGTGCTCTCCCTGTAAAAATTTTTGTCCTTCTTCCAAAATCGCCGGACCTTGCATAGCAAGCCCCAGCCCCCGAAGATAGTCAAGGGCAGGCGTGCTTCGGGATGTCGCAGCCCCAAGCATTACTCCTTGCTTTTCCAAATCCGCCAATGCAGGAATAATATCAGGAGTTGTTAACCGATGCTCAAATAAACTATCCGATTGCAGCACGACGCCGTCCATATCAAGGAGAAGTGTCGGAGTTTGTTGCAGAGTGAAATGCTCTGCCATGAGCGCGCCGCAGCGCTGCCATGCGGGAACATCAAAGAAAATATCGCGGTGCTCCCCGGACGGATTTGGGTAAGGCTGTGAATATTTTTCCGTCATTGAAGTTATGATATTATAGAGCACTGGTAAAATAAAACAAGCATTATGAATACGGTTATCGGCATCGGATCTGCGTATATTGACTATTTTTTTGAAACTTCGCATGCATTTTTAACTTCTCTTGGCGTGCGGCCTGAAGAAGATAAATTTTTTGACGAAAAAAGACTACTTGATGAAATTTTTTCAAAACTGACTCCCCGTGCCAAAAGTCCTGGCGGTTCAACGATAAATACGCTGGCTGTTCTTGGGAAACTTGGTGCAAAAGCCTCGTATCAAGGTGTAATCGGAGTTGATAAAGAAAGTCGGTATTGGAAAAACAATGTAAAAGAAATCGATATTTCCGGAGTTTTTGAAAAAGGAAGTATGTCGATATGCGCATGTCTTCTTACCGGAAACGGAAGAGAAAGAACATTCATTTCTACTACAAATGCATATGATAATGATTTTTTCAAGCTGGCAAAAGATACTTCATTCGAGAGTTTTGATATGCTTCACATTACACAGTTTTTTCAAAACCCGGAAGAAACTTTTCCAAAACTTGCCGGACTGGTAAAGCGAGTTTCAGGGCCAAAAATTAGTTTTTCACCGGGAGTTGCATATGCAAATCTTGGCGTTGATACGCTTTTACCTATTTTCAAAAAAACATACGTGCTTTTTTGCAATACTCAAGAATTGACTACCCTTATTCACAATGCACCGCCAGGCGCGAGTAAAAAACTTTTGGAATACGGCCCACATATTGTTGTTTGTACCATGGGAGACAGGGGTGCTTTGATAACAACAAAAGATAAACAGTTTTATGCTTCCGCAGTAAAAGTTTCAAACATCGTTGACACAACCGGAGCGGGGGACGCATTTGCCGCGGGATTTTTATATGGACTACTGGAGAAAAAATCGCTTGAAGAGTCTGCTTTCCTTGGCAATAAAATAGCAGCAAAAAGTTTAACGGATTTCGGGCTGAACTGGCTCAAAACTAAGAATATTTTGCGATAAATTCCTCAAGTTTTCTTCGCGCTTGTGTGTCGGTAAATTGTTTGGGAGGAGATTTTTTAAAATACGCGGAGGGTTCGATAAGCGGCCCGGCAAGATTATGATTTAATGCAAGTTTCATACATCGTATTGCGTCAATAACAACACCCGCGCTGTTTGGCGAGTCCTCAACCGATAAGCGAACTTCGATATTCATCGGTACATCTCCGAAATGTCTGCTTTCAACGCGAATGTATGCGACTTTATTGTCTTTGAGCCACGGCACAAAATCACTCGGGCCGATATGCACGTTTTCATCCAGGATTGAAAGATCACGAAGTTGCAGTTGTGAGGTAACGGATCGGGTTTTTGAAAGTTTTTTTGACGCAAGCCTGCTTTTCTCAAGCATATTTTGAAAATCCGTATTGCCGCCGACATTAAGCTGGTATGTCCGGTCAATAGGCATTCCCCGGTCCATAAACAAATTAACAAGCGTTCGGTGAACAATCGTTGCGCCGACTTGTGATTTAATATCATCACCGATTATGGGAACTCCGGCTTTGGTAAATTTATCAGCCCACGTTTTGTCCGATGCGATAAAAACCGGAATGCAGTTGATCATGCCGACTTTTGCTTTAAGGCACACATCAGCCCAGTACTCCGTTGCTTTTTGGCTGCCCACGGGCAGATAGTTAATTAAAATCTGCGCGCCTGTTTTTTTGAGCCACTCAACCGGATCAACAAAATGATTATTGCTTACGCCAATGACGTCTTTTGTGTAATATCCCACACCGTCAAGAAGTTTCGCATTTTTAACAATCACTCCGGTTTTTTTGACTTTGGCAAAAACAACGGTGTTGTTTGGAGGAGCATACATTGCATCGGCCAAATCTTTTCCCACCTTTGTTTTATTTACATCAAACGCCGCAACGACTTCAATATCCGAAATGCTATATCCACCCAAAACCGTATGCATCAGCCCCACAATCGGTTTTTTACTGCTATTATTTTTGTAATAGGTAAGTCCTTGAACAAGAGAGGATGCACAGTTGCCAACGCCAACAATTGCAATTTTTATTTTCTGGTTTTTCATAGACGACTATGGATTGTAGAACTTTTTTCAGCGCAAATCAAGTGTGGAACCTTTGTAGATAAGGCCTTTGGGTTTAATAACGACCTGCCGTTTTCCTTTTTCAACATATCCCGCATCAAGACTTTTAAATCCGTTTTTTGCAATAATTTTTTGCGCTTTTTTTACGTCTTTTTCGGGGAGAAAAACTACATAGTCTTGGCCCATGTTATATGTTTGGTACATTTCAAAATCGTCAAGATTTGCGTGTTTTTGAATAAAAGGGAAAATTTCCTGCGGCTCAAAAAGTTTTTCAACAACGTAGGTAAAATCGGGCCTCGCACGCATGATTTTTCGCATACCGTGTCCTGAGATGTAATTTAAATAATGAATATGAATATTATTATCAAGCAAATCTTCAACAAGGTTTGCGTAAATATTGCAGGGAGTCATAATTGCCTCGCCGAACAGTTTGCCGCTTGGAAGTTTGGCTCCATATCCTTTAGGAAGTTTTTTTGCAATTGCACGGGCAAGCGAAATGCCGCTTGCATTAATACCCGTGCTTTTTAAAAGTAAAATCCGATCTCCCGCTTTTAAGTTTTTATCAGTGACCAATCTTTTTTGTGAACCGATAATCCCAACGGCAGAACCGGCAAGATCAATATTGCCTTTAACAATAATTCCTTTGTCCGTTGCCGTTTCTCCCCCTCCCCATGAAGCGCATGAAAGATCGCACGCGCGTTGCCAACCCCTTATTAAATCTCGCATTCGTTTTTCATCGGCAAGCCAAGAGTTATCTTCAATCGCCCAGTATGCGTGAATCGTCAGCGGTTTTGCGCCAACGGAAATAAGGTCGTTGATGATATAGGCGACCGTGTCGTTTGCGCAGACGTCATAATACGTTTTGCCCGTAATTTTTCGTGTGTCATCGGCAACAATTGTTTTTGTTCCAAGTCCTTCAATCATTGTTGCCATAAGTGTATTTCCCTGCTTCCATACGTACGCAGACTCGCCCCGCGAGCTTGCGAGTTCCTCAAAACCTCGTTTAATGAGATTTCTGCCGGTAGCGGCAGCAGCATTTTGCGCGAGTTTTTTGATGGGGTCTTTGGTGTCGTAATTATCGCCGACTTGAGAATAGGTAATTTTTTGTTTTCTCATGATTGTTTTACGAATTGTACCATGTTTTCAAAAAGAAAAAGCCCGTGAGGTTTTTTAATATTTTCGCGCTGCCAGTTGGGAAACTGTGTGGGGAGCACAAATTTTTCGGGGTGGGGCATCATGCCAAACACTCTGCCGGTGGGGTCGCACAGGCCCGCAATTGCGCCCAGAGCCCCGTTTGGATTGTCAGGGTAAGTAGTTGCTTGGTTTCCATCTCTGTCAACATAGCGAAAGGTGACAAGATTTTCTTTTTCAATCTTTTCAAGCGCTTTTTTATCCGCAAAAAATTTCCCCTCCCCGTGATTTATGGCATAGTAGCCGATTTGATCTTCATTTTTCAAAAAAACACAGCGGCTTTTTTGCGCTTTTAGCCGTATCCAGCGGCATTCAAAATGTCCCGAGTCGTTATTGGTGAGTGTCGCGTGCATAGTGCCAAGGGTATGAAAAGGCAGAAGTCCTGTTCGAATAAGCGTTTGAAAGCCGTTGCAAATGCCGATGGTTAAAGTTTCTTCTCGCTTGGTAAACGCTTGAAGTTCTTGAGCAAAAAACGATGTCAACTCAACTGCAAGTATTTTCCCTGATGCAACATCATCGCCATACGAAAACCCGCCGGGAAGCGCCAGAATTTGAAAATTTTTAAAAGAGTTTTTCTTAGCCCGCAAATCATTGATGTGCACAAACTCTGCTTTTGCTCCCGCGAGTTCAAATGCAAACGCGAGCTCTTTGTCGCAGTTGGTTCCGTCACTTTGTAAAATTAAAACACTGGGTTTCATACTAAAAATATTTTTTCATCGGCTCTTGCCATGTTTTTTTGAGAACTTCCAAATCCGCTTTAAAAAGTATTTTTTGAGAAGTTAGGGTAGTAAGGGATTTTAGGGGAGTTGTTTTTCCGATTACCGAATAAGCAGCCTTGCCGAACAATTTCTTTGCGACCTTCTCATTTTCTACTTCGACCAAAAAACACCCGGCGGTTTCATCAAAAAGAAACTTGT
>DATIIG010000114.1:0-9740 GCA_035479835.1 Saccharimonadales bacterium (SeqCode)
AAAGCAAATCGTATGCAAGCTGCGCACCCGCGTTTGAATCGGAAACCCCGACAAAACTGATTTCTTCTTTTTTCCAAACGGGAATATGTTTGCTTTGCAAAAAGCGCACTGCGTTTTCCATATTAGTGCGGAAGAAGTCGCGCGATGTCGTGAACGGTAATAAGGGCAATTAGCGCCAGCAAAACTCCGATACCGATTGTATGAGCAAGTCCCTCATATTTTGCAGGAACTTTTTTGCGCGTCACCGCCTCAATGATTATAAAAAACAGTCTTCCTCCGTCAAGTCCGGGTATCGGCAAAACATTAAAAAACGCAAGAGAAATTGATAAAAGACCCGCCAAGTTTAATAGCCCCATGATTTTTTCTTTAAGAGTCGGCAGATCAAGCTGTGCCGAAACAACAGACGCAATTCCTATCGGCCCTGAAACTCCCTCGCTAACCGGCGCTACGGATTTTTGCGCAAAAGAAATACTGATAAGTTTTCCGAAGACATCAAAAGTGTATACAAGCAGGTTTGCGGGATGAATAAAGCCTGAGAAGATTTTCTGCATCGGCGTATCGTAGGAAATTGTCGCCGTGGGAATTGTCGAAGAACTGATGCGGACACCAAGAGATCCCTGTCCGGGCGGGGGTGAAACGCGCGGCGTCACAGAGGCGCTCAGTCGTTTTCCCGTCCGCAAATCCTGCCACGAAATCGTAATTTGTTTGCCTTTGTTGTGATTAACTGCGTCGAGAAAATACTGCGTGTTGGTAACGGTAATGTTGTTAACCGAGAGAATGCGAGAGGGCGGCTTAATGCCGATTTCCTGTGCGGGAGAGTTGGGCGAAACTTCATCAACAATGGTTGTATTATCCCCGACAATTGTTTGATTGACAAAGAAAAACCGGTGATCACCAAGAAGCGGAAGCGTAGTTTTGAAATTTGAAAATGCAAGAAATATATAAAAAATGACAACCGCCAGAAGCGTGTTCATCAAAACTCCCGCCAAAACTACACCTGCTCTTTGCCCCACAGACCGCGCGTAAAATGCCCGCTTCTCATCTGTCAATTTCTTGCTTTTGCTGATTTTTAAACTTCCGCCGCCCGCTTCATCTTCTCCGTAAAGTTTTACAAATCCTCCAATCGGTAACCAGTTGATTGAATAAATCGTCTCTCCCCGTTTTATACCAAAAGCCCGCGGCGGCAGTCCGAATCCGAATTCCTCAACTTTTATTTTCAAACGCTTCGCGACGAAAAAATGCCCGGCTTCGTGGATTAAAACCAAAACCGAAAGTATTAGTAGAAAAACGAGGATAGTTAAAAGCATATGGCGTATAGCTTATCGCTTATAGTTAGATTTGTAAAGTCTTTTTGAATGATTGAATCTTTTTTACTAGTATTTCTGCATCATGATACAAATCTACTCTGTTTTCTTCTGTAATATAGTTTTGGTCTTTTGCTAAACTTAAATGTGAAACCGTTTCATATAAAGACTTTATGGCAATGTCAAGGTAATGACAAAAATCTTTTCTTGAAGTACTGCCAGAACCCTCTGCAATATTAGCCGCAATTGAACTTGATGATCTTCGCAACTGATCAGTCAAGCTAAATAATTCTTCACGAGGAAATTTCTTTGTGGTTTTATAAATTTTCCCAATAAAGGCGTTTGCATCTGTCCAAATTGTAAGGTGCTCAAACCGAAACGCCATATTTCACCATATGCTATTTGCCATAAGCTATAAGCTAGATTTGGAGCAATTCTTGCTCCTTCTGTTTCCCCAAATTCTCTATTTGTTCAATCGTGTCATCGGTTGTTTTTTGAATTTCTTTCTCAAGCCTGCTTGTTTCATCTTCTGAAAGATCTTGTTTTTTAATATCATTCATTGCTTCCTGACGGACTTGCCGTATCATAATTCTGCCGTTTTCCAATTTTTGCTTCATCAAATGAATAAGCTCTTCTCGCCTCTCCTGTGAAAGCGGCGGAATGGAAATGCGGATAACTTGCCCGTCAATGGTGGGTGTCAGTCCGACATTTGCGCCGATTATTCCTTTTTGAATTTCGCCGATAATTGACGCGTCAAAGGGAGTAATAAGAATTGTCTGAGGATCCGAGACGGCAATGGTGGAGAGTTCCATGACTTTGAGTTTTGCGCTTCCGCCGTAAGCATTGATGGTAATATTTTCAACAAGTGTCGGAGTTGCGCGGCCGGTTCGAACGGTAGACAAATCCCCCCGCAAAACATCAAGGGCCTTTTGCATCCTTTGTTGCGCTTCGCTTACTACATCCATATTTATACGAATATTTACTACGAATTCTTCCGAATATATTGAGAGTTTAAAATCCTTCTATATGTTAATTTGTCTGTGCGAAAGTTCGCGAGAATTCCAAGCTCTATGTTATGCGCTCTTAAATATGCCATCACTTGACTGAAATCTTTTGGTCGCAAACTGGGAACAACCTTAACCTCTACTATTATTGCATCTTCAACTAAAAAATCAAGGAAATATTTGCCAATTTTTTTGTCATGAAAGAATAGGTCAACGGCAAGTTCTTTTTTAAACTGTATCTTTTGTTCTTTGAGAGCTTCTTCGATTGCTCTTTGATAATATTTTTCTTGATAACGATTTCCCAGTTGGTTTTGTACAGAAAACAAAATGCCCATCACCTTATAAGAAAGCTCCTTTTGAATAATAGCGAGCATACTCTGTTATTCGGATTTATTCGGACTAACCATTTGGATCTATTCGGATCCAATTTCAAACCGCTCTATCCGTTTTACTGTAATATTTTCTCCAAGTTTGCCGATCACGCTTTTGACCAGCTGCTCAATTGTCATTGAGTTGTCGCGGATGTATTCCTGTTTGAGCAGTGTTGAAACATCTTTCGGGCTCATTGCCGCCACCTGCATCGCTACTTCATGCGCCAGATCTTTAAACTCAGTCGTCCTTGCAACAAAGTCCGTTTCGCACAGAATTTCAACCAATACTCCCACTCTACCGTTTCCGTGAATATAACTTTCAATCAGTCCTTGTGTAGTTTCTCTGTCTGATTTTTTCTCCGCTTTTTCAATACCGTTTTTTTTGAGCCACTCTTTTGCTTTCTCAAAGTTGTTGTCGGTTTCTTCCAGAGCTTTTCTGCAGTCTGCAATCGAAACCTGCGTTTCGTTTCGGAGTTTTTTAAGAAGTTCTATATTTGCTGATGCCATACAATAAATAAATCAAAATTAGGCGGCCTGCGCAACTTCAGTTTTTTTGGTAGTTTTTTTCTCCGCTTCTTTTTTTGCCGGTTTTTCTTTTTGCGCGGCTTTTTTTTCTTTCTGCTCAGCTGCAATAGCTGCTTTTTCTATTTTCTTTGTCTCATCTGCTTTTGCTTTTTCTTGAGCTTTTTTCCCTTGCTCTTTCCCTTCAAGCCACGCGTCCATAATAAAACCTGTGATAAGTTTTATCGATCCGACCGCGTCGTCATTTGCGGGAATCGGATAATCCACACTTCGCGGATCCGCGTTGGTATCCACAATTGCTACCGTTGCCACACCGGTTGAGTGTGCTTCGTGAATTGCCAGCGCTTCCAAATGCGCGTCAACAATAAAAAGCACGTCGGGTTTTTTGTGCATTTGAGCAATTCCGCCGTAAAATACATGTAGTTTTTGCTGTTCTCTTGCCCACCCGCCGACTTCTTTTTTTGTGTACTTTGCGCGCTCCTGGGGATCATCAAGTTTTTCTCCGAGTTCTTTCAGTTTTTTGTAGTTTTTGGCAACCTCGCCGAAATTGGTCAGCGTTCCGCCGATCCAGCGGTTGGTTACACTGAAAATACTGCTCCCGTCGCCCAAACTTTCTTTCACGCGCTTTATTTCTTCCTGAACAATTCCCTGCGCCTGCCGTTTTGTCGCCACAACTACAATGGTGGCATCGGGTTTTTGGGCTGTTGTTTTAATAAACTCTGCTGCTTTTTCGAGTCCTTCTTTTGTTTTGGCAAGATCAATAATGTGGATATTGTCACGCGCCTCAAAAATAAAATCGCGCGCTTTGGGATTGTGGCGTGTTACCTGGTGACCGAAATGGCACCCGGCTTCAAGAAGTTCCTCAAGAGTTATAGTTCTCATAAATAATCCTTAAACCTCTACTCGGTCAGATTTTTAATTTCAGGATTATAAACCGAGTATGTGTGCTTGCCCCGTATAGCCGCTCTTGCAACGCAAGTAAGGCTTATATCGGGGTAATGGATGTAAGTATACTAAAAAATGAGGAAAAATTCAAGCTGTAGTTATGCGACCGGAGTTTCTTGTTCATCGATATTTGCTGGTGTCTCTTCAACCGGTTCTTCCTGAAATGACTTGGCAAAATTATTTAGCGTTGCCTGTGCTTCATCGGGCAATGGCATTACTCCTTTAACTTTAGTTGATTTTATATGTTTTGGTAAACGAGGTTCATCAATAAAAGGTTTACGTGTATGCGGATAAGGAGTAAACCGACCATGCGGTTCCGCTGCTGCCAATTTATTTTCGATAACGTGTCTAACTACTCTGCTTTTGGCGGGATGACGAAGCGCACCAAGTTCTATCGGCATTCTACTCATATGCCGATTATACCACATTTTCTTGACAGTCAAGGCCGACAAAAGATACTATAATAATATGATCAAACTGCTCATTGCCGGCGGGGCGCTTGTGTTGTTTCTGTTTCTGGCAGTCAATCTCTCCCCGATTTCGATAAATTCCCAGTCAGGCGGCCAGGCAGATGATCTCAAATGCTGCAACAGCGGCAATGGAGATGCATGCAAACCCTCAACAGCTGCCGATAAAACATTTGATTATCAGGGTGAAAAATACGGTCTTTTGAAATCAAATGTCAAGTTTAGTGAAACATATACGCAACTTAGCGATGTGGGACATAATGATAAAGGCGATATTGTCATAAGTACTACACAGGCAGAGGGAGCATGCGGGCATTTCGATGCTGATCAGGTGTGGGGACGCAACGGAGAATGCGTCCCAATTCCCAATGACATTATCATCTATATTCGCAAAACAGACGGGACGTTTGATGTTTATTATCGCTTAAAAGACGCAAATAACGTTCCCGATATCATCAAAAACTGCCCGCTTGTTTCCCCGACACCCGGCTCGTCGCAGGGAAACCAAACGGTAATTTTTAATGACCCGCAGCCCGGTCCCTTGCAAAAGCTACAACTCAAAACATTTACGGTAATATCGCCCAGCCCCACACCTCCGGCGACCACATCATGGCTTTCTCCGTGGTGTAAACCCGCGATTTATTTATATCCGCAAGAAAAAACAGATGTGAATGTAAAAATTGCTCCCAAAGGCCCGCTGACTTTGACAATTCCCAAATATCTCTCAAGCGGCTGGAATGTCACGGCGTATCCCGACGGAAAAATAACCGACCAAACGCAGTCATTTGACTATTTATATTACGAAACCCAAATTCCCGACACGCTTTTGTCATCACAAAATTCAGGATATGTGGTCTCTTATACAAATATCGAACAAAAACTGAGAACACTTTTGCCCCAATTGGGACTTTTGACAAAAGAAAGTGATCAATTCATTGATTATTGGCTGAAAGCATTGCCTAAATCTCCGTATTATCTTATTGACGTTGTCCCGCAAAAAACGCTTGATGAAATCGCTCCGCTTTCCATTTCTCCAAAACCCGACACGATCATCCGCGTCACGCTTTCTTTTGCACCCCTAACCTCCCCAATTTCCCCAACTCCCCCGACTCTTTCGCAAATGCCGAAGCGCACCGGTTTTACTGTCGTTGAATGGGGCGGACTTTTCAAAAAAGACAAAAATCATAATTTTACCTGTCTGATGTAATATGCAAAAAGGACTGGGGACGCTGCCATTGTTTTTAGGAGTTGTCATTCTGGCAAGTGTTATTCTTGCCGGCGGCCTGCCGTATATAAAAAAAGATTATCTTTACCCGGGCGATCCCAAACAAGGAGAAACAATTCTTCAGGATATCTCGCCGACCCCGGGTAAAAATCTCCAGCTTTATAGTCCGCAGTCTCATTACATTCCTCCCCCGCCGACTAACGTTACACCTACCTCATCAACGATTACGCCGCCGCCCGTTTCAAAGACCCCAAATACCGGCTCAACATGCCCCGGACATGATTGGGCGCAGGCCGGCCCGCGAACATGCACATGCGAAGATAACGGAATATATTGCCAAGGTAAAAGATGTGACGATCAAACTTTTCGCGGTAACAGTATCGGCTGCAGAGCCGCGGGGCAAGAATGTCTGTTCTTATTTCCCAACGATGGCACATTTTGCTGGGGCAAACCCGTTATTTATCTCTATCCACAACACGATACGGTTGTAAATGTCAAACTCGATATTCCCGGAACGGTTATTGTTTCCGATCCGAAATATCCCGACCAAACAGGTTGGCAAAATGTTCTGGCTCATCCTGACGGAACTCTGGAATATCAAAATAAAACATATCATGAACTTTTTTACGAAACTGCAGTAACAAAGAAAGTAACTCCTCAAACAGGTCTGCTTGTTTCATCAAAGGATTTACAAACATCCCTTACCACCCTAACATCCCGTCTCGGTCTCTTGCCAAACGAACAGAAAGAATTCATGGAATATTGGATGCCCAAATTAAACAAGTTAAACGCTCCATACATCTTTGTCTCCGTTCTGACCCAGCAGCAAAAAGACAGTATTGATCATGTTGATATTTCCCCAAAACCGGATGTATTCATTGAAATGCTCTTTGTTTTCAAACCCCTCACCTCCCTAACCTCCCTAACACCCCTAACGCTTCCTACCACCCCGAAGCGAGTCGGCTTTACTGCTGTTGAATGGGGAGGGACAATCGATGAATAAACAAAAAGGCGGGATTGAGATTTATACCATCGGTCTGTTGTTGATTTTTGCTACAATTTTTGTCGGCAATCTTCTGCCGTTTGATAAATCTCTGGCAAACCCCACCACCGCGTCAATTCAGGATATTCCGCTTGTTTCCGGAAATAATTTACAGTTAAAAGAACCCGGCATAACCGTTGTTTCCACGCCAACTCCCACGCCCTCAACCCCTGCCCTCTCGCCGACTCCCCCAATAACAACTACTCCCATTTTGCCGCGATGTCCGATTGATGATGGCGTCTCACATACCAATTGTGATTGCCCGAATAATACAAAACTTGTTTGCAATAACGGCCAGTGCGTTTCATATCAGGGAGATCCAAGCAGATGTCCGCTTGCTTATAGCGGTTGTAGAGATGTCGGAACAGGATTTACCTGCTACGATAAACCCGTCATTTATTTATATCCTACAAAAGAAATGCTGGTAAACGTCAAACTCACTATCCCCGGAACAGTCACCGTTTCCATTCCTACATACCCTGAAACAGGTTGGCAAAATGTTCTCGCGCATCCTGACGGAAGATTAGAGTACCAGGGAAAAGCGTATTCCGAACTGTATTACGAAACAGCGGTGACAAAAACAGTCAAGCCCACAACCGGAATAGTGATTTCCAAACAAAATCTCCAAACCTCCCTTATCTCCCTCACTACCCATCTCGGTCTCCTTCCTTCTGAGCAAAAAGAATTCATGGAATATTGGTTACCACGACTTACCAAACTAAATTCACCCTACATCTTTGTCTCCGTTTTAACCAAAGAGGAGAAAGACTTAGTTGATCATGTGGATATTTCCCCAAAACCTGATGTATTCATTGAAATGTTATTTTACTTTAAGCCCCTTACTTTCCCGATTGGCCCAACCACCCTTACCCTTCCTCAAAAGCCGCCGCAAAGAAACGGCTTTACTGCAGTTGAATGGGGAGGAACGATAGACAACAATTAAACTTAAGGACCGAGCTTGATGCTTTTTAGGATCAGGTCAAATGCGCCGGAAGTTTCCGGCAGAGGCTTAACTCCCTGAAATTGCGTGCGTATCACGTATACAATGTCGCCTTTTTGCAGAATAATTCCGGTTTCATGCACCGGTTCACTCAAAGGAATGACACCGGTAAATTGCACGGCCGGGTTTTTATCAATAGTCGTTTGCGTCTGCACAAAATTCTGTTGGGTATAAAAATTTATTTGCCCTGACAATGATGCTACGTGTGAAGGCGTTGCCTGAATGGTAACGCGGGGATATGGCGGCGGCGCGGTAACTCCCTGAAGTTTAAAACTTATAAATTCTCCTCCCCCCGCCACAGGACCTGATTCTTTCACCCACCCTGAAGGATATGAAACCGAAACGTATTGTCCTTTATAAACTCCTGCTTCCTGAGTTGGGGTAACGCCTCCGATTCCTGTTGAAGTATTTTGGGAATTTGCCCCGCCGGTTGGCACTGCTGCAGTCTCAGATGGTTTTGATTTGGGCGAGGTGAAAGAAACACTTGCGATAAATATTACAAGAACTGCCGTGCCGATGCCGATACCTGCGATAATTTTTTGTTTGGTGGGAAGCGCGGCAAATTTATCCATCAATCCATTATTTCATCAAAAGTTGCGGCAAGTCAACAAAACCCTGTACAATAATTGTACCGACATGTCCCTGAAAATCAAACCCCGATTAAATCGGGGCCAAGCAGGCAAAGTAGAAATGTATGTGATTGCCCTTCTTATTTTGGGAAGTATTCTGCTTGTCGGCGGCATACAGAGCTTTTCGCCGTTTAGTAGAGAAAATATGCCCAAATACTTATCTGCTCCGGGCAATCAAACTGCGTCACTCCAAGACGCACAGACTTCCGAAAAAAAATCTCTGCAACTCTGGAATCCTATGCCCATTGTCCAAACGCCAACACCTTCTCCATCCTCTACCCAGACAACATGCGATTATGACAGCCCCCAAGAAAACGGCTGTGTTTGCAATCAACTGCATCAAAAATACGAACTTTATTTAACAACTGGTGCGTTCACGAAACAAGAATATTTTACCGATCAACCTGAAGAAGCATGTTCTTTAACCAATCATTGTCCGTTCATAAAACTTTGCGAAGATAACGGCTGGCCGTCTCAAGTTACTCTTCCACAAAATCTTGTCGGAACAAAAATAGTTGACAAAGATGGCAATCCTGCTTCCATTCCTATTGATAGAATTACATTAGCCTGTGATTATTGGAAACAAAAATTATCAGACGGGCGCGTGTGGTGTATCGGCAAGCCCGTCATCTATCTCTATCCGACAAAAGATACTTTTGTAAACGTCAAGCTCACCATTCCGGGAAGCTTAACAATCAGTATTCCCCATATCTCCCCGACTTCCCCCACCGGTTGGCAAAACATCCTTGCCCATCCTGACGGAAAGTTAGAGTATCAGGGAAAACATTATTCTGAACTCTACTATGAAACTGCCGTAACCAAAACAGTCAAACCGACAACCGGCATGGTAGTTGCCACCCGAAATCTCCAAACCTCCCTAACATCCCTTACCACCCGACTCGGTCTCTTACCCAATGAGCAGAAAGAGTTCATGGAGTACTGGTTACCGAAATTACAAACCCTAAACAGTCCGTATATCTTTGTCTCTGTTCTTACTCAAGAGCAAAAAGACAGTGTTGATCATGTTGACATAACACCACGTCCTGATACCTTTATCGAGATGCTCTTTGTCTTCAAACCCCTAACCACCCTTACCACCCCAACCCCCCTAACGCTCCCTATAACCCCGCCGCAAAGAAAAGGTTTTACTGCTGTTGAATGGGGAGGGACGATTGACAACAATTAAGAAGAAAACTTTACCCCCAAGTGCCATGCAATCAAGCATGGCTGC
>DATIIG010000115.1:0-11950 GCA_035479835.1 Saccharimonadales bacterium (SeqCode)
ACAAATTATTCCGGAACCATTACGATTACTTCAAACACCAGCGGCGCGAGCATTTCGTATCCTTCAACCGGCAGTTACACGATTTCAAATTTATCAGCCGGTTCATACACTATTTCCTATGCCAATAAACCCGCTGATTACGCGCTCACCTATCCGGTCAATGGTTCGTCTCCTCCTTCATTTTTCAACGTAAGGGTAGGCGGGGGTTGCAACGGCTCATCGTTTAACGCAAATTGCGACGGCAGCAATAATATAAGTAATTTGAATTTCGGACTGACACAAGCAATTGCGCACAAAAAAGTTTTCTGCGGCGATGTCCGCGAAGACAACGGCATTTCAGGCGCGATCAGCGCAAGCGACACCTGCGGCGGCACGACAACACCGGTCATCAGCGAATGCGGCGATAATCCCGGCATTGTTTTCTCAGGCGACTCAACATTTGATCCATCAAAAGCATCTTCCAAACAATGGGTTGTGTCAGGACAAAACGCGTCATTTACTCCCGAGCACCCCGGTGTGATCCGCACTTCATACGACTACGAATTTTCCGTTGCCAAACAAGGCGGTCTCAAACCGGTAGATATTTATGGTATGTCATCGTGTCCGGGAAGTTCCAACTGCTCCCTGCCACAAGACGCCAGCGGAAATGTCAATCTTGATCATGGCATTTACGCAACCGATCCTGCCGGCACCGACACCCAAATGCAAAAAGATTTGCACATCAAAGCCGGAGCAACTACGTTTCCTGCCGGCAAAAACTATGTCATACTCGTCAGCGGCAATTTGTATATTGAAGGAAAAGTATTTGTGCCGATCGGCTCAACAGTCACCTTTTCTGTCAAAGGAAATATTATTGTTGCGCCAAATATCGGAGAAAGTCCCACAACCGCCTGCAATGTCACCACGCACGCCGGCTGCGACATCGAAGGATTTTACAGCAGCGATAAAAGCTTTATTGTGCAGGGATACAGCTGCTCCGATACCTCAAGCCCCAAACTTCGCCTTAACGTCGCCGGAAGTATCGTAGTCAACGCGGGTCATACCGGCGGAACACTCAATAACCAGCGAGATTTGTGCGGCGGCAACACGTGTCCTGCGATCACGATCAGTCAGCGCCCGGATTTTCTCTTCAATGTTCCCGATTTCCTCAAATACCCCAACACCATCTGGCAGGAAGTCGCCCCATAAGCGCGGGGAGGATTCAAAATTTTCTCTGTTCGTGCTAGCGGGACTTAGTTGATGAACAGAACCAAACTGCTTCGCGTCATGAACAAGAAAATTTTTGTGTCCGACCTCAGCGCTTATACAGATTGCGAGTATTGACACATTAAACTCTTTGTTTTAAACTTAGGTTGCTCTTTGATACTTGAGGCGATTTGGTTTATATTTCTTCTACAAATTCAAATCTCTTGAGGTAGTTTCGATGAAAATCGGGACAACGAGGTGCATTTTGTTCGCCCGTGGGCGGGCAAAGAGCCTTCCTGTTTGCTTTCAGGAGAAATACCAAATCCTCTCGGTATGCAAAGAGCAGAATTTATTTTTCTTCAAGTCCAGGTTTGAGTAGTTCTTGCTGTACCTATCTCCTTCTGATAAAATCAATATACCACATCGCCTCCTTAGCTCAGTGGTAGAGCAATGCTTTTGTAAAGCATGGGTCGGGGGTTCAAATCCCTCAGGAGGCTCACTGCAATAGCACAGAGTTATTGTTGTTAAATTAAAGATGGGTATATGCTTAACATGTGGACAAAAAACAAAAAGAAATACGTATAAATACTGCTCAGTAAAATGTCAATGTGACAATCAATATAACGAGTATATACAAAAATGGAAAAAAGGATTGGTGAGTGGAAATAGAGGAACTGCCGCAAAAAATATTTCCGGACATCTTGTACGATATTTAAGGAAAAAGTATGGAGAGAAATGTTCATTATGCGAGTGGAATAAAATTCATTCAATTACTGGTAAGGTACCATTAGAGATTGATCACATTAATGGAAATTCTGATGACAATAGTGAAGAAAATTTACGATTGATTTGCCCTAATTGCCATGCCCTGAGTGAAAATTTTAGAAATTTAAATAAAGGAAAAGGGAGAGCTTGGAGAATGACAAAATATAAAAATTCAAGTATAAATTAGTTTACGAGCTGAGGTGGCAGAGTAGCAATTGCACGTGGCTGTAGACCACGCGTCCGAAAGGGCTCCGGGGGTGCAATTCCCTCCCTCAGCACATTTGACGCTCAGTGCCGACATGGCTCAGTGGTAGAGCAAGTCATTGGTAATGACTAGGTCGTGGGTTCGATTCCCACTGTCGGCTCCAGTTGCTTAAAGCAGTTTAGTTGGGTATAATATCAGCTATGGCAAAAAAAGGAGAACACAGAATAACAGTCGGGCTCACCTGCAAAGTGTGCAAAAATAGAAACTACGTCACGCAGCGAAACAAGCTGAACACGACGGAGAAATTGTTGTTGAAGAAGTTTTGCAAACACTGCAGAAAAATCACCGATCACAAAGAGGTCGAAAAACTGAAATAATCCCCACTACTTCTTTATACTTTTTACCAAATACTGTATACTCTAACTGTTATAGGGGCATCGGTTAACGGTAAACCAGCGGTCTCCAAAACCGCGACTGGGGGTTCGATTCCCTCTGCCCCTGCCAGTAAAAATTTCAACGTTTGCTTCTTTTTTGCTTCTCGTCTCTCTATTTAGTATAATAAGCATATCCCTATGAACTCGATGTTTTTTGTATCGGGTATCGCGTCAGCTGTGGTCATGTTGTTTTCGCCGCAGGCAAAACCGCTGCCTGCGCATGTTATTTCTCCTTTGGCGCAAGCGAACCGCCCTACTCCAACTGCGACTGTCGAACAGAATCCGCAACCTACCAAAACCGACATGGTAAAAGCAACTATTATAGAAGCGAGAGCTACTCCCACTCCGTCCGCAAGTCCCACACCCCCTCCCCCAACTCCCAAAACATCCCCAACCGCCCCAACTTCCCAAAACTTCAACAGCGACGCCGACGCTCTTTTTGCACTCGCAAATGAACACAGAAAAAGTTTAAATCTTCCCCTCTTTCAAAAAGACGACCGGGTCTGTTCTCTGGCAAATGCAAGAGCTCCTGAAATTGCGGGTGAAATGGCAAACGGTACACTTCACTCCGGCATGTACGGCAGAAACCTTCCTTACTGGAACACCGAAAACGCCATTGCGTATGGAAATGTTCAGACCGACTTTAATTGGTGGTTGTCCGACTACATCCACAAAAAAGCACTCGAGGAAGATTTCACCTACAGCTGCACCGCATGCTCAGGAATTTACTGCGTTGAAGAGTTTACCAGCTTCCAGCCAAAGTAATATAGCCCGCAAAGCGGGTACATTTTTGCTTCAAACACAAAATTCCACCAATTAGACTGATTTAGCAAGCAAAATGAAGATTTAGAGGAAATAAATGGGCTCGAATTTTGTTCGAGTATAAAAAGACTTCAAAGGATTTGCTAACTTGCTAAAATCGCCGCATGGTAAAACGAGAAAATGTGTTTGATATGTTTTTTAAACTGCAGAATTACTTTCATACTGTCTTTCTAAATATTGTCACCTGACTTAAAAGCAAAGTTTTGTGAAACGCGCAAATTCCATGTGTATACGCCTCCCCTTTTTTCAACGGCGTGTGAGATGATGCCGGACACCATGCACATGCAAAAATAAGTTTTGCGTGTCGTGAAATAATAGTGTCGGTGTTTTTGTTTTTCATTTTTGCTACAGTATATTCGTAACACGTTTTGCCAAATTCAGTCAAATATTGACAAATGTTGCATAAAATTGCATACTATTATTAATGATTGTATACTCCGGAAGTAGATCATATGGAAACACTCTTTAATGTAAATCAGGTCGCCTATATCTTAAAGGTTCACCCGCTGACGGTACGGCGGTATATTAAGGAAGGGAAATTAAAAGCGGTCAAAATTGAGGGAAATATTCGCATTAAAGAGGCGCAGCTGCAAGGCTTTAACGCAAAAGACTATACGCCCAAACCTCAAACTTCGGAAGATTTGCCGGAAAAAAAGGTTCGCGCGAAGGTTTTTGCGCAGGAGGATCCGTTTTTGCGCCTGCAGGGACGCGGCGCAAGCTTGCATTTAGGTTGATATGGCAATACAAAGTAAAAAAGTATACATTGCTCAAAGCGCGATTTTCGCGTTCATTGACCGTGCGCACCCCAAGCACACCCAGGCCGCGGCGTTTTTCCGCTATTTTGCCAATACCGGCTACCAGCTTTTCACCGATTACGTGACGATTTCCGAAACATATCAGCAGTTGTACCAGAAAATCGGACCTTCTCTGTCTCGTGATTTCCTGCGCAGCCTCTCTTTTTCGACTATTAATATACTTTCTCCCGAGCAAAACGACATGAAAGCGGCTGTGAAAGTGCTTACAAGTTATAAAGATTCGGAGCTTTCTTTCCCCGAAGCGCTGATGAGCGTACTCGCGGACAGACGCGGCATTGAATATATTTGCTCGTTTGACTACATCCATCCCCTCTTCGGCCTGACGCTTTTTGATTTGCCGATGTAGAAAAATATCTATATCAATCTATAAAGCTATACTATTATATATAAACTAAAAGTGCGGTTTTAGAGGACAAATGTAGCGATACATCCAAGTGCTGTTCCTAAGATTGCTCCGCCCATAACGTCTGATGCCCAGTGTTCCCCAAGATACACGCGGCTCGTAAACATAACCAGATCGTAAGCTATTAACGCGCCGAAAAGCAAAAGTTTTGCTTGTGGAGAAAGCTTTTTTGACTTACCAAACATGAACAAAATTACGATCGTCATAAACGCCGCCCGCGCCGCGTGGCCCGACGGATATGATGATCCGGGCTGAATGTAGGCGGTGGGAAAATTAAAGCCGATGTTATTTCGAAAAAATAAAAACGGCGGGCCGGGATGATTAACAAACGCTTTCCCGTAGAGTTCAAACAAATGAATACAGCCGAATAAAAACAAAACAAAAAGCCCCGTAATCTTTTTGCGGACTAATAGCAAACCTATCAAAACAACTCCTACTACCTCAAAACTGCCGATTAAACTCAGAGAAGAAAAGAACGTATCAAAGCGCCGCGAGAAATGATCTTGTACGCGAACCGTCGTGTTAAAGTCAAATTGCGCGAATAGATGTTTTTGCACCAAATACGAGAAAGCAACAAAAACAAATAATGCACAGATCCCCAAAAATGGAAAAACGAGTTTTGCAGGCTTCATCAAGACTAGATTTTTAAAGTTTTCAGGAATTTTCTGAACTCTTCGTGGATGTCAGGATGCGTCAGCGCCAGTTCGACTGCTGTTTTCATATATTCAAGTTTGTTGCCGGTATCGTAGTATTTGCCGCCTTCAATTTCGCACGCGTAGACCGGATACCCGGTTTTTATCAGCTCATCTATTGCCTCCGGCAGGTAAATTTCTCCGCCTGTCCCCGGCTTTTGCTTTCTCAAAATATCAAAAATCTCCGGCGGCAAAATATACCCGCCCACGGTTGCTAAATTTGAGGGCGCGTGATCAGGATGGGGCTTCTCAACAATTTTTTTAATTTTAAAGACGTTTCCTTCAACATTATCTATTTCTGCAACGCCGTAGCGCTTGAGATCTTCCTTTTTTTCGATGCGAATGCCGGAAATGACCGCGCCCTGAAACCGCTCATACACTTTCATCATCTGCGACAAAAGCGGCGGAGTGGAGTAAATAAACTCATCGCCCCACATTACCGCAAACATTTCATTTTTGATTACCGGCTCGGCTGATAAAACCGGCGTGCCGTTGCCGTACATGCCTTTCTGGCGGATGTAAATAAAATTTGCGAGTTCGGAAATTTTTGTAATTTCCTCAACGAGTTTGTCTTTTCCCGCCTCTCTAAGATTTTTTAAAAGTTCGGCATTGGGTACATCAAAATGATCCTCAATAGCCCGCTTGAGCGCTCCCGTAACAATAATAATATCTTCAATTCCCGACGCGACTGCCTGCTCAACAACATACTGAATGACGGGCTTGTCAACAATAGGAAGCATTTCCTTGGGCATTGCTTTTGTCTGGGGCAAAAAGCGCGTTCCAAACCCTGCAGCGGGAATGACTACTTTTTTAATTTTGTTCATAAACTCTCTGTATTCTACCTGTCTGCTCCTTTTGCTGTCAACCTACATCATTGCGGGCCAAAAGGAAAATAACCTGTCCATACGCCGGTAGGACACCCCGCGTAGGTCAACGTTTGCCCGATTGCTGCCGGATCTGCGGTGTTTTCCGCTCGTGCAATCAACATATAATCATCACCCGCCACGACTGCGTGTCCCTGCGCGCATGTTGAAGGGTACGCGGCAGCATAATACGCATAGTCCCATTTTCCGTACCACCCGGGAAATCCCGTGTATGATCCCCCGCTGCTTGAGGGATCTCTGGGAAGTTTTTGCATGTACTGGGGAGAGAGTCCCGGAATCCATTGATCACCTTGTGAACTGTTGATCCAATCGGGTGAAGGCGGATAATGACCGTTGTCTGATTTGTACGCCTCAAGCGCAACCTGAATTTGGTGCATATCGTTTTTGCGTCTGGCGTCGCGCGCTTTGGCAAGCTGGGTACCCGGATTAATAATCGCAATCACTATTCCGGAGATGACGGCAAGTACCGCAATCGTAATAAGAAGCTCAACAAGAGTAAAACCCTTTTGGAATGGAGAATGGAGAATGGAGAATGGAGAATTAATTTTCAACTTTTTGTCCATACTTTCAGTATTGGCCAAGTACACTTTTTTGTCAATCCCGGCAAACTTGTTTTGATTTTGGCAAATGAGTATAATGGCTTGGTATGCATGATCAGGAACCACGAAGGTTTTCCCGAAGAAGTTTGCTAAAACTGGGTATCGCTTTAGAAATAGCCTCATTTGCAAAACAAATTGCGCTAACTGGAAATTCTGTAGCCCCTCACCGCCGAAATAATCCACCAATCGATTTCCGTTCGGCAGCAAACTTCTCGCCCAGTCCCCTTGCGCCCATACGGGGCGAAGCACCACCTTTAACAGCAGAGGAAAAACTTATTAGTAAACAAGTAAAACTTTTTTTTGATACGACACATCGTTTTACAGGAAAATCTTTACTTTCCGGCGGAGAACATATTGAAGCGTTGCAGGGAAAACCTCGACATGAAAATGGTGTAGATATATATGATTCGTTCGGTGAATTTGGACCGGACAAATTATTTACTTTCCGAATTCAAGCGATGTACAAGGATGATGCGCTCATAAATTTTTCCATGTCAACGCGAGACATTGTTGGGCATGGACAGCATATTCCGGAGTTTCGTTCACATTTTACCCAAACTCCAGAAGGACTTAAAATTCCTTACGAAGAACTTCCAGAGATTCTGCCTATGGTTTTTGATATTCCTACTGACATACCATATCGTCCCCAGTCCGGGCCTTTTACTGCCATACTCGCATCTGGGTTTTCTCTTGAAGACGGCGCATCGCTTACCCTTCTTATAGATGCAGACGGCAACGCCGGTCTGTTTGTCGATTTTTCCGATCCTAAACCTCCGCAGGCGCCAAAACCGCAGGGGCATTGGGACTAGCCTCTCTTTACTTACTCTCAAATTTCTGCTAAACTTAAGCGGTTATGGCAGCATCGCCGGTTTCTTTTTTTGCCCAAACATGGGATGAATTGAAAAAAGTAACGTGGCCGAGCAGAGCGGAAGTCATACGACTTACAGGGGTAGTCATTGTCGTTTCACTCATAGTCGGAGGATTCTTAGGCGGCGTTGATTTTCTCCTGACCAAAATAATGGCAGGACTGATTAAATAATATGGATCAAGCAGAACCGATACAAACAGAACAACCGGTTATAGAAGAACAAGCTCCGGAAACACCAAAGACGGCGTCTGACAACGCCCGCTGGTTTATTGTGCATACCTACTCCGGTCACGAGAACAAAGTCGCCAAAAACCTGAAACAGCGCATTGACTCAATGGGTTTTGAAAACCGCATTTTTGACATCATTGTCCCCACCCGCAACACCGTTAAAGTTTCGCAGGGTAAAAAATCAACGATCAAGGAAAAAATTTTCCCCGGCTATATTCTGGTCAAAATGATTTTAGATGATGAGTCATGGCTTTTGGTGAGAACCACACAAGGCGTTACCGCATTTATCGGCACAGGAAACAAACCGACCCCGATTTCTGAAAAAGAAGTTGAAGCAATTCGAAAGTTTATGAACATGGAAGAGCCGCTCTACAAAGCAGCGTTTTCTATGGGCGAAGCGGTAAAAATTGTCGACGGCCCGTTTGCGGATTTCCTCGGCACCATTGACACGATTGATGAAACAAAAGGAAAATTAAAAGTTCTGGTAAGCATTTTCGGAAGAGAAACCCCGGTTGAGCTGGACTTTTTACAAGTTTCAAAATTATAAAATATGGCAGGAAAAGATTTAGAACCAGTTTTTGGTACACGGATCAGTATAGACTTAAATGGAAAACGAGAAGATTACCTTTTAACAAATCGAGGCGAAAAAGGATTTGGGCCATTTAGACGCACACTATTTACGGCACAACAGGTTGACTGGGTTCAAGAAGAAATGTTAAGGTATTCAAACGGAGAACGCCGCACGATTTTAGCGAAGGAGGGTTTTTCGACAAGCGGAAGATACAGAGATGTAGATGACGCAGCCGAAGGACTTACAAGGAAAATAATTAGAGGAGCAGAAAGAAGACAACTGACAATATTTCGAGAAGAAATGGATGGGTTAAGAAGAAGCATTGAAAGCAGAAATGAAAGAGGTCGTCATCCAGAAAGATAGCCCCGAAGCTCCAATCGAAGAGTTTAAGTTGCGGTAAACCTCTCTATGTGATACAATAATTCAAATCATATGGGAGTACGATGTACGATTGTACCTGTGATTGAATGGAAATCCTTCGTTCAATACACCGTTCTCCCCTAACCTATGGCAACTAAAAAGATTAAAACTATTGTTAAAATAAATATTTCAGGCGGGGCGGCAACTCCCGCGCCACCTGTTGGTACCGCGCTTGGCCCTCATGGAATTCCGATTATGGAATTTGTCAAAGCGTTTAACGACAGGACCGCCGATCAAAAAGGAACGATCATTCCGGCTGTTATCACTATTTTTGAGGACCGGACATTCAGTTTTATTCTCAAAAAACCGCCGGTTGCGGAAATGATCAAAAAAGCAATGGGCAGAGAAAAAGGCAGTCAAAAACCCGGCAAAGAAAAAGTGGGATCAATTACGCAGTCTCAGGCGGAGGAAATCGCCACAGCAAAAATGGATGATTTGAATACAACTGATGTAAAACAGGCGGCAAAAATTGTCGCGGGAACCGCGCGGTCAATGGGAGTGGAGGTCACAGACTAATATGGGAAAAATCAGAGTTAAAACACTCGGTATCGAGGAAGAGGAAAAAAAGCAGCAGCAGGAGCAGAAGAAAAAACGAGAAATTAAGAAGGCGGAAAAGAAATCCGAGGTTGTTTCTGCAGATAAAACAGCGGGTGGCACTGCAGATGATTTGCGGGTGGCTCGCGAAGAGACAGGCTTGTCCGCCGAAGCCTCAGCGAAGGTGGAACCCGCAGCCAAAGAGGAAAAAACAAAAACAAAAAAAGACAAATTTAAAAAACAAACCGCTCCCCGCTCAAAAAGCTATCAGCTCAGAGTAGCAATGGTTGACCGGACAAAAACATATAATCTCAAAGACGCGCTTGAGCTCTTAGAAAAGCTCAAGGGAGCAAAGTTTGACGAAACAGTAGAACTGCACATCAATACTATCACCCCCGGCATCTCGGGCAATCTTACACTTCCTCACGGCACCGGAAAAAAGACGCGCGTGGCAATTGCAACCGACGCGCTTCTCGCCGAAGTTGCAAAAGGAATTATTTCTTTTGATATTTTAGTTGCCGAGCCTTCCATGATGCCAAAACTTGCGCGGGTCGCAAAAGTTCTGGGACCCCGCGGCCTTATGCCCAATCCAAAAAACGGAACCATTACCCCAAAACCGCAAGACGTTGTCAAAAAATATGAAGCAGGGCAGATAAATTTTAAAACGGAAGCAAAAGCACCGATTATGCATGTGGTTGTCGGAAAACTTTCTTTCGGTCCGCAAAAACTTTCTCAAAATATCGAAGCAATGCTTTCCGCCGTCAAAAAACACAACATTCAAAACGTAACGCTCAAATCCACCATGTCTCCGGGAATAAAAATTTCAGTAAGTTAAGCTTTATGATTGGGGAGAGAATTTTTCATCGGGTTTTGGATAAACCCCTTCATCGCAGTCTTGTACGCGCAGAGCCAAAAACTGCCCAGCAAAAAGAAAATGAACAGCTTGCGCGCCAACTTGTTGATGGCGGAGTTTTGCTGCTTAATAAATATTTCGGCAATGACGCAGACAAACGCGTGTATGCACGCCATTATTTAAAACTAAACGCTGAAATGTTTGTCGGCCGCAGCACTACGCTTCGGGTAAATACCGGCTTTGTTGATTTTTGCGCGCAAGCACTGCAGGCAACGGGCATTCGTGCTGTTGCAACAATTTCTCTTGATCCAACTACTATTCATCACAAACATGAAGAGCTTAATGATCAGTTGAATAAATCATGGCCGGTTGCTGGTCCACTTTTACCACCGGCAATTTTTCTCACCGATGTACCCAGAGCTCTTGATGAAGATATTACTAAAAATCATGCCTATGGTACGTTCTTTTCTGATCTTCGCAAACTTCAAACACGGGATGGATATAGCCTATTTACCAGTCCTCCACCCGATAGTAATCCGTTTGTATAAGTTATCCACAATTTCCCTGTGCAAAAGAATGATGACATAGTAATTCTTGCTTGCATTTCTCGTAATTTTTTACTATAATAAATTCATGACTACAGGCCCATCAAAAGAAGGTCCGAAATTTGATTTTACATCTATCGGTGATGCCATCAATCAGGCAGAAACAAGGCTTGCCGGTTATGATGAGGAGGCGGTCAAACGCGTTGATCAACTGCATCAGGAACAATTAGGCAGATCTATTGGCATTTCCGATGGAAATGGCTCATATGAAGTCGTGGGAGTAGCTCTTCCCGTTGCCACAGTAACTCCTCGACATATCGTATTGTTAAAAGACGGAAAAATGCTACTCATTGGCCCCCGCCTTAACGCTGAAACACATTACAAAAATATGTTTAATTCGTCTTCTCCTCTTGTTTTTGAACAAGAGAAAGACAGAAACGGCTGTAGCCAAGTTCTTAGCTCCTTGCGCGGAAACTCGCCTCATGTACTCTATAACAGGATTATTATGGATGGGGGCAGCAAATTCGATAGAGCAAAACTTGATGTGATAGCAGACGTTGCAATCGAAAAGGCTCGTCAACTCAAACAAACAGGTGTAGAAAGTTCCGAGCGAAGATCGGCTTGACGCCTCTTCTCCCACCTGCTATAATATTTTCAATCCAGAGACAGCAAGTTGAGCGAAGTGAAATTCTGAGCTAGTCGAAGAACTCTTCAATCGTAAAGTCTTGCCGAGGAGAACGAGCAGATAGCGTATAGCAGATAGCGTATAGTTTCTATAAGCAATCCGCCATAAGCCATCAGCAAAACTCTCTCTGGAGAGTTTTTTTCATTTTATGGCAAAAGCAGTAAAACTCAAAACAAAACAGGCGAAGAAAAAAACCGGCCGAGAGGTAAAGGTTCAGGCTGTTGCCGCGCTTACCGATAAAGTCGGCAAAGCAAAAACGATGATCTTTACCAATTACCGCGGTTTGACGCACAAACAAATCGAAACCATCAAGAAAAAAGTCAAAACACTGGACGCGGAATATGTTATCACCAAAAATACGCTCCTGAAGCGCTCGCTTGAAAGTAAAAATCTCAAACTCGAAGACGAAAAAGCACTGGATCAGCAAACCGCGACACTTTTT
>DATIIG010000116.1:0-3164 GCA_035479835.1 Saccharimonadales bacterium (SeqCode)
TAGACCACGCGGATGCAAGCGACATTCGGTTTAACTGGATCATAGTAAACTAACATGGAAAAGAAGAAAGCCGGGTACGAATATTTGTTGGCTTACAAGATAAGTATGCCTATCTATGACTGCACCGTTGTCTTCTGCAAGCGGTATGAAAAGCTCCTCTCCTCACATCGTACCTTTGACCAAATGATACAAGCGGCTCGAAGTGGCTATACAAATATTCCCGAGGGAAACCAGCAGGCAAGTCTGGAGGGATATATAAAATTAACCGGGGTGAACAGAGCTTCTTTGGAAGAACTGTTAAAAGATTACTTAACGTTTGCGCGACAAAACCGTTTGGAGGTGTGGGGGAAAGATAAATCGGTAAGGGAAATAAGGGAGATAGAGGAGGTATGGGAAATTTTAAGAAAGACCCCGACACTCCCTGACTCACCCAACTTCCCCGATCTTCCCGACGATATGACAAAGACTGTTAACCTTATGATAACGCTTATCAATCAGGCAATTTATTTACAGAAACGGTTACAGATATCTCTGGAAGAAAAATTTATCAATCAGGGAGGGTTTCGGGAAAATCTTTTTAAGAAGAGAAGAGAACGGTTGGGAAGTTTTAAATAGTCTCTGTTTTAGACTGCATTCCCAGGAGCCAGAGGACGGCTTCTTTTTTGTAGCGTCTGTCGCCGCGGGAGTTAATTCTGATTGCGGGAAGTTTTCCGCGTTTGCCCCAGCGTTTTATCGTCAATGGAGAAACTCTCAAAACTTCTGCGACTTCGCGGACGGTAAGAAGATCGGGAAGATTGTTGATTGATAGGGTTTGATTTCCGTTAGCCATAGGTCTATAACTTTAATAATCTTTCCCGATTATATCGGGACTTTTTGTTTGTAAACTACATATAAAGTAACAAAGTGTAACATATTTGTCAATACCCAAAAGTGAAGAATTTTATTAATTCTTTGAAGAAATCATTTTGAAAGAGACAATCGCGGATAAAAGTGCAAGCGCGGCGCAAATTCCCATTGCAACGCGGAATCCGTAGACAAAAGAATTTTCAACAGCATTTTGTACCTGCATTTTTGTTTGATTGTCAAAGTTTTGCGGAATTTCCAAAGCGCCGAGGCGGTTTGATTGTTGGAGAACTTCCTGTTTTTGAAGACTGTTTATTGAAAGTTTATTTATACTTTGATGCAGATTGGTTGAGAAAAGAGATAGTACAATTGCGCCCAAAAGCGCGACCGCAAAAAGCCCCGCAATTCGCGACACGGCATTATTGACTCCCGATGCCGCGCCGGAAACTTCGGTGCTTACCGTTAAAGCTGATTTGGTCAGCGGTGCAATCACCAGTGACATTCCCGCGCCAAACAAAACAAGGCCCGGCAAAAAGCCCGTGAAATAATTCGCGTGAGTGCCGGGGAGCATAAGTGATGCCATGCCCGCCGCCACTATCAACGCTCCGATGGTCATCGGTGCTTTCGGGCCGGTTTTATCAGAGAGCGTCCCCGCGGGACCGGAAAGAAAGGTTATCAGAAGAATTGCGGGAAGCATTGCAAGACCGGCGTTGATAGGAGAAAAATGCTGGACTTGCTGCAAGTTTAAAACAAAGAAAAATATCACGCCTGAAAGCGCGAAATATAAAAAAAGCGTTGCGAGATTTGCACCGACAACAAGCTGGGATTTAAAAATAGAAAGAGGAACAAGCGGCTCTTTTTCGCGCCGCTGCGAAATAACAAAGAGTACCGAAAACAAAATTCCCGCAACAAAACTTCCCAAAACAAGTATGTTTCTCCAACCCAAATCAGATCCGCTGATAAGCGCAAACGTAATTCCCAAAAGCCCCAGGAGTATAAAAAGCGTTCCCGCAAAATCGAGTTTGCGTTTTACCATGTCGTGAGTGCTTGGAATAAAACGCCACGCGGTAAAAATTGCCAGAATGCCGATCGGGATATTAATATAAAAAATTGATTGCCAGGATAGCGTCTGCACGAGCCACCCGCCCAGAAACGGACCCAGTGCCGCAACACCTCCGGCAAAACCGCTCCAGAGTCCTATGACCGTACCGCGATTTGATTTTTGAAACGACGAGTTGATGATGGAAAGACTTCCCGGAACCATCAGCGCGGCGCCGATACCTTGTAAAAACCGGAACACAATAAGCTGGGTAATTGTTTGCGAAATTCCGCACAGAAATGAAAAAAGCGTAAACGTTGCAATGCCAAGTAAAAATATTTTTTTCCTGCCGAAGCGGTCTCCCAAAGCTCCGCCGATCAAAAGCAGGGCAGAGAAGGTAAGCATGTAACCGTTGAGAACCCACTGAATGTCGGAAAGACTCGCGTGAAGTTTGGTTTGGATTGTGGGGACCGCAATGTTGACAACCGTGCCGTCCAGAAACGCCATGCCCGATGCCAAAATTGTTGCAAGAAGAATAAATTTTCCCTGCCAAGTCTTGAGCGAACACTGCTGCATGGAAGTAGTATAACAAAAAATCCTCCTTTTTTCGGGAGGATTTTTTAGAATGTTGAATATCGAATATTGAATATAGAAGTTTCTCTAACCATATTCTATATACTACATTCTCTATTCTATTTCAACTCGACCGTAGCGCCTGCTGTGGTAAGTTTTTCTTTTGCTTCATCAGCTGTTTTTTTGTTGACCGCTGTGAGTGCTTCTTTTGGTGCCGCGTCAACCAAATCTTTTGCTTCTTTGAGTCCCAGTGTCGGGACGAGTTCGCGCAAAGCTTTGATAACCGCGATTTTGTTGGCACCTGCGCTTGCGATAACCACGTTAAACACAGTTTGTTCTTCTTTCGGTTCTTCGCTTGCTGCCGCTCCTGCTGCTGCCGGAGCTGCCATCATAGCTGCCGAAACGCCGAATTTTTCCTCCAGAGCCTTGACCAAATCGGAAAGCTCCAAAACGGACATGTCTTCAACTGCTTTTATTAATTCGTCTTTTGATAATTTTGCCATTAAAATTCACCCCCTTTATACTTTTTTAGACTCTATTGCTTTCAATGTCATAACAAATTTCTGTAAATTCCAGTTTAAAGCTCTGTGGAGTCCATAAATCGGTGACTTTAGGCCGCCGACAAATTGCGCCAAGAGCACCTCGCGGGAGGGGAGCGTCGCAAGTTTGAGAACCTGCTCGCCTGAAATCAGTTGCCCGTCCATAAAAC
>DATIIG010000117.1:0-4191 GCA_035479835.1 Saccharimonadales bacterium (SeqCode)
CTTTTGCGAGCATACGTTAAGTATAGCTTGTTTTTGGCTCTGGTCATGCCTACATAGCAGAGTCTTCGCTCTTCTTCAAGTTCGTTTCTATCCATAAGAGAGCGCGAGTGCGGGAAAAGCCCCTCTTCCATACCTATCATAAAGACTATGGGAAACTCAAGCCCTTTTGCCGCGTGCAGCGTCATAAGGGTAATGGCGTTTGTTTTTTCATCAACGGAACCGGCCGGTGTACCCTCTCGTATTAAAGCAGACGGATACTCCTGCTCAACCAGCGCAACATTTTCAAGAAAATTTGAAAGGTCAGGAAACGCAATGGCAACGGAGCGCATTTCTTTTATGTTTTCCAGCCGCGCCCTGTCATCAGGATCTTCCTCATCGTACAAAGCAAGATAATCTGTTGCTTTTAGTACCCGGTCGAGAATATCAATCGTGTCCATTTCCGTCAGTTTATCTTTTACGTTTTCCGCAAAATCAAGAAATTTTGCGTAGCGTCCTTTACCGAGTTTTTGAATTCTTTTTTCCGAAACGCTGTCTCTGGGGTTTGATAAAATTCTCAAATATGACAATACGTCTTTGACTTCCTTACGCTCGTAAAAGCGGGTTCCGCCCACCAAAACGTAGGGCACGCCGTGATGCAAAAAAACTTCTTCGAGAACTCGTGACTGGGCATTGGTCCGGTACAAAACAGCGATGTTTCTCAAATCATTGGTTGATGTAATATTTCGTAAAATAAACTCCGCTTCGTCCTGTTCGTTTCTTGCTTCATAGATAGTAATATTGTCTCCCCCGCTCTGGTTTGTCCATAATTTCAAAACCGGATGCGACGTGTTTTTGGAAATTACCGCGTACGCGCTGTCAAGAATTTTTTGCGTCGAGCGGTAATTTTGCTCAAGAGAAAATGTTTTGGTATTTTTGAAATCCTGCTCAAAAGTAACGAGGTTTTGAAAATTCGCGCCGCGCCAACTATATATACTTTGCGAGAAATCTCCGACCACACACACGTTTTGATATTTTTTTGCCAGAAGTTTGGAAAGCAGGTACTGCGCGTGGTTGGTATCCTGATATTCATCGATTAAAATGTAGCGGAATTTGTTTTGGTATTTCTCAAGGATGGTCGGATTTTTTTGAAAAAGTGCAATAACAGAGAGCATTAAGTCGTCAAAATCAACCGCGTCATTTTCCTGTAAAAGTTTTTGATAGAGAGGATACACTCTGGCAACGGTTTCCTGAAAATGACCGCGGGCAAAAGAAATATAATCTCCGGCGCTGATGAGTTGGTTTTTTGCCTGTGAAATGGTCGTTAACATAGAGCTTGGTTTAAACTCTTTTGGTGAAAGGCCGAGTTTTTCCATGGCAAGTTTAATAAGATCAATACTATCCTGCGTGTCATAAATGATAAAACGGGACGTGAGGCCGATATACTTTCCCTCAATGCGTAAAATCTTGGCACACAGAGCGTGAAAGGTGGCAATGGTCGGTTGAGAGCCAAGAGTTGAGAGTTGAGAAAGTGATTCTTGAACTCTTTCTTTCATTTCATTTGCCGCTTTGTTGGTAAAGGTAACCATGAGAATATTGTCGGGGGCAACGCCTTTCACTCTGATCAAATACAAAACTTTGTATGTTAAAACGCGCGTTTTGCCCGATCCGGCGCCCGCCAGAATAATCATCGGTCCGTCGGTTTGTTTGACGGCTTCCTGCTGCTGAGCGTTTAAGTCCTTGAGAAAGTCAGTTTCCATAGCGTATAATAAGTTGTCGCGGTGGATATAATTTTACCATATGAAGACTATTTTTATCGTTGCAAACTGGAAATCTAACAAAACAACGCAGGAGGTGCACGACTGGATAGAGACGTTTGCAAATAATCAGATACAACATGAGAATAAAACAATAATTATTTGTCCCGCGTTTCTTTTTCTTCCTCTTTTGAAACCCTATACCGTTACGAATGATTCGTTTCTCAAATTGGGCGCGCAAAACATTTCTCCTTTTGATGAGGGTGCATACACGGGTGAAGTAAACGGAAAACAACTCAAAGAGTTTGTCAATTATGTTTTAATCGGACACTCAGAGCGGAGAAAATTTTTCCACGAAGACGAAAAAGTTCTGGCGGCAAAAGTGCTGCAGGCAAAAGAAAATAGTTTGGAGAGTATCTATTGTGTAGGAAGCCAAGATGACGCTGTTGCGGAAGGCGTAAAAATTGTCGCGTATGAACCTCTCGAGGCAATCGGATCAGGAAAGCCGGATACAGCGCAAAACGCAAATGAAGTTGCCCGGAAAATAAAAGAAAAAAATCCGCACGTTTTGCATGTCTTATATGGCGGAAGTGTGACAGCGAAAAATGTTTTAGAGTTTACAAAAGCAGAATATCTTGACGGAGTGCTGGTAGGAGGGGCAAGTCTTGATGTCAAAGCGTTTACTGAAATCATCGAGAACACGTAAGCGAATCGGTTTACTACTGAGTATCGCGGTTATTATAATCGCGGGATTTTTTTTATTTCGTGCGGCGCAATTTTCGCCGTTTGTCTTTCAGCTGGTTTTCAACCGTAATATAAATCTCAAAACGACCGACAGCAGAGTAAATATTTTGCTGCTTGGCATCGGAGGCGGCGCGCATGAGGGACCAAATCTTTCCGACACCGTTATTTTTGCAAGTATTGATCCGGCAAAGCAAAACGTAACGCTTGTTTCGATACCGCGCGATTTGTGGGTTCCTGATATTAATGGAAAAATAAATACGGCATACGCTTTGGGCGAGGAGAAAAAAACAGGGTCGGGTCTGCCGCTTGCCGAAGCAGTGGTGAGCAAAATTACCGGACAGCAGGTGGATTATGGAGTCCGCATAGATTTTAACGGCTTTATCAAGGCGGTTGACATGATGGAGGGAATTGACGTGACGGTTGCCAACACCTTTGACGACTACGCGTATCCGATTGAGGGAAAAGAAGATGAAAGTTGCGGCAAATCGCCCGATGAACTCAAACTTCTTGCCACAGCGTCTGCCGATTTACAACTAGAACAGCTCCCCTGCCGCTACAAACATATTCATTTTGATAAAGGCACAGAGCATATGGACGGGCAAACTGCGCTTGAGTTTGTCAGATCGCGTCATGCGCTGGGAGTTGAGGGTTCCGATTTTGCAAGAAGCAGACGACAAGCGGCAGTTATCAGCGCGGTGAAAAGTAAAGTATTTTCTGTGGGTACACTTCTTAATCCGGCAAAAGTTTTAAGTCTTTACAATATTTTAAAAGACAGCATCGATACGGATATTAAACAGGACGAGTTTGATGATTTTATCAGACTTGCGCAAAAACTCAAAAACGCAAAAATCCAAAGCACAGTTATTGATCAGGGAGACAGTTCTCAAAGTCGTTTAGGACTTTTGGTCAATCCGCCGCCAACTGCCGACACCGGTTTTGCGTGGTTTCTTGCGCCCAGAATTGGAAACGGTGACTTTTCAGAAATTCAAAAATATGTACTCTGCGAAATTCAGGTGGGAAATTGCATCGTGGCAGAAAAAGGAATTGCAACTCCGACGCCGAGTGTAGCCCCGAGCCTTTCACCTTCGCCGAAGAAATAATTTAGTACGTTTGCGTTTGTCCTTGTGAGGGAGCGGGAGTATTGGTAGGGGTAAGAGTTGGCGTAATTGAAGGAAATTCTCCACGCCGCATCGTCGGGGGCATTTGGTACTGATAACGATACGGACGATATCTTTGCTGAAAGTTTGCAGCTGTGTGATGCGTTACGGCAAAAATAATAAACGCGATAACCGCAAAAAACATCAGTATTAAAAAGAGCATGGGAAGGGAAAGAAGAAGTTTTACCCACAGCGGCCAATGCCGCATCCAAAACCACATGAAAATAACGCCGAAGGGATAGGCCAAAACCAAAAGTACCACAACAATAATAAGCTGGGTGTCGGTAGTTGCCCAATTGGAAGTTTGTGTTTGAACGGTTCTTGTTTTACGTTGTGGCATAGCGGCGTTATTATCGCAAAAAAATCATCAGTTGTAAAGCAAACGTGGTATAATTTATATCCGATGAAACAAAATTATTGCACCCTTTACATAGTTCGCCACGGACAGACTGACTGGAATGAAAAAAATCTTGTTCAGGGACACGCGGATACCAAGCTTACCGAAAAAGGAAAACTTCAGGCAAAAACTATTGCCACAGAGTTACAACATATTCACT
>DATIIG010000118.1:0-5091 GCA_035479835.1 Saccharimonadales bacterium (SeqCode)
TGCAAGTACCGCATCAGTCCGTAGACAACCGGAATGATTGTTACCATAAGCCACTTTCTCTGGAAAAACGCCGGCAAAAAATCAGGCATTAAAATATTAAATGTTGCACTTACTCCTTTTGGCGTTTCAAGAAACGTAAACAGCGCGTAGGAAATAAACGTTGATGTTGCAAAAATACTTGCATACACATCAAGCAGCCTTTCGCTGTAATGTGAAAGCGTTTTTCTCATCGCAGCGATATTAATATCTTTGTGCTGCGAAACAAGCGTCAGCTCAGATCTTCTCTTGCCGATAGCAAGAAACAGAGAAATCGAAATCGTTGTCAATAAGAGCCACACCGAAATATGAAAACCGCTTGCAAATTCTCCGCCGTAGACACGAAGAATATACCCCGCGGCAATTGCCAAAATATCGATAACAGTCAGGGTTTTGAGAAAAGCGCTATAGCAAAACTGAATAATCAGATAGACAATGGTTAAGAGAAAAAATGCCGGCGTTACGGAAAGACTTGCAAAAACGGAAAAGGCAATCAAAACCGCGGCAACCAAAACGGCAAACCCGAGCGGTACATCACCACGGGCAAGCGGACGAAATTTTTTAAACGGATGAAGTCGGTCTTTTTGGCGATCAAAAATATCATTGATAATATAAATTGCCGATGAGAGCGCGCAGAAAACAAAAAATCCCGTAATAACTTTTTGAAGTACGAGCGTGTCGAATAAATGTCCGGAGAACAAAATTGCCGCAAAAATCGCGAAATTCTTAACCCATTGTCTGGGGCGAAGAAGCCGCAGTGTGTTATATGCTATTTTTTTCATGCCGGTACTCTACCAGTATATGCAAAAAGAGTAGTCCTCCGCCAAGTAAAATGCCAAGCATGATAATTGCAAATAATTTCTCTTTACTTGACAGCGTCAGCGAAATTGCACCTACTATAGCAGAAACAATCCAATAAAACAATGCAACCCAGCGCTGAGTGAAGCCGAAATGTAAAAGCAAGTGATGTAGGTGTTTTCTGTCATGCCAAAACGGCGAATGGCCGGTGAGAATTCTTCGAATCACCGTAAAAACTCCATCAGCCATGGGTACTCCCATGACCAAAATTGCCGTTGCAAGTTTTGCTCCGGAAAGTATAGAAACTACACTCAGCAAAAGATATAAGACGGTCGCGCCGTAGCCGGGAAAAATTTTTGCGGGATAAAAATTAAACAGCAAAAACCCAAGCGCAGCACCTGCCGTTATAAAAGAAAGCGTTGCCGATAAAAGACTAAACTGATCCAGAGGATAAAATCGAAGACTTAGGAGTCCAATGACAATTGCCGAAATTGTCACAATGCCGGGCATTTGTCCGTCCACGCCTTTACTCCAGTTGAGCATATTCATCACCCATACAATCCAAAGTACCGCGATGCCGTCGGAAAGCGGAAAAAGAGAATGATGACCGAGAAAATCAAACGTGAGCTTAAAAGCGTCCAGATGCAGCACGCCGCCGAAGGGACTGGTGACAAAAGGAATTCCTACCCCGCTTCCAACAACAATTACTGCAACGACAATGTTGAGCAAAAACCTGGCGTACGGCGAAATATCATATTTATCATCCAAAACTCCGACAATTACCGCAAGAAGACAGGCAAGAAAAATGGCAAAAACGATTTTGGAAAAGGGCAAAAAGAAAAGACCGGCCACCGTAATGCCGATAAAAATCGGAATACCGCCGCCACGCGGAATGGGAGTTTTATGAATAATACCCGGATGCTTATGGGTAGCAGGATCATCAACAAGTTTCCATTTCTTAAAAAGAGGAATACAAACAGCAGTTGCAACCGAAGTTGTTAAAAATGTTACCAGAAACGGCAGAAAAAATTGTGAAAACATATTCAAAGTACCAAAAAAATTGTCCGGGCAACAAAAATGGAACAGAGTATTGTTGAAAGAAATGCGGTCAGCGCAAGAAGACGTGAGATAAGCGGAATTTTTTCATAGACCCGTGAGGAAATAACCATATTCACTATACTGATACACAGTGCAAAACCGACGGGAAGAAAAATGCTTGCAGTTACGCCCAGTCTTTGTGTTCCCCACGGGAGTTGTGTAAAAACAGGAACCAGCGGCGGAAGACTATGATAGGAGAAAAGAATAAAAAAAGCAGTTATAACTATGAGAATTATACTCAAGAGAAATCCCAAATATGTTATGTTATCTCTTCTTAGTATTTTAAAGAACTTTTTCATAAATTTGGGCGTCTTCTATATTGATTTTTCTGGTATAACCTGCGAGTGAAAACGGAAATGTACCCTGTCCCGGCATGATGAGGATAAAGCGCGGATTTGCATGGGAAAGCGCGGCTTGCGTTTCGGTAGTACCGTCTTTGTAGCCTGTTATGTGATACGCAACTGCGTATCTTCCGGGCGGGAGTTTATCCGTCAGTTTATACACCTGCGCGTTATTTCCCCAGATGAACAGATTGTCGTTTGAGCGCATGTGCATGGAAAGATACTGCGCGATATCATAGTCAATCGGCGTTTTTTTATCAAAAAAACTTTGATACGCCGCGACCGATTTATTTCCTGTTAAAAATGAAAGAAAATTTTGATAATAATAAAGCGTATTCCCGTAAAAGCTAAAATTTTTCAAGACAAGAAGTGCCGTAATTATCAAAACAGCGGCGGTAAATTTCCGGTACGAATTCTGCCAAAAAAACAGAGCAAGCAGGAGAATAAAACTTGGTAAAAGAACAAGCGTGTAGTGCGTGTACGGGCGGCCTGAAAAAAAGGCATTAAAGAGCGAAAATGAAAACCAGAGAAAAATAAACAGCGCCGGTTTTGAAAAGACGTTTCGTTTTACCAAAAGATAGAAAACAAAAAGAGCAAGAACTGCCAGTTTTAAAATCAAAAGTCCTTGCGGAATAATAAGCGCGTTTCCATACGCAACATACCCGACATTTTGCAAAAACGACGCTTTAAGAAAATCGGAAAATCCGCCTTTTGCCAGAAAGAAAATCGCCGATAATCCAATCGGCAGAATACATCCCAGTACATACGGGAAAAGAGACAGAGCCGTTTGGACAAACGATTTTAACGCTATTTTTTTCGGCAGAGAAAGAAAGAGAAGAAAAAGAAAAAACGCGGCAGCATCAAACATGGCAACGATTTTGAAAAGAAACGCGAGTCCGACAAGAAGGCCGGAAAGAAATAGCGTATAGCGTATAGCGTATAGCGTATAGTTTGAAGTTTGGAATAGTTTAAAAACCAGATAGCCTGCCGCAAGAATCGGCAGCAACATAAAATTTTCGGCGTTTGCAATATTTCCCTCCAGCAGTGGCAGCCCGAACAAAAGCGCAAAAAGAGCGGTTGAAACGTAGGCTATTTTTGTATTTTTTGCGCTGCTGAGTAAAAGTTTGGAAAGAGCAAGAAACACGACAACACTTGCGATGCCAAAAATAAGAGATACGAGACGAAGCGCGAACTGGTCGCCGTTAAATAGAGCATATACGATATAGAGAAGCGGAGGTTTATTATCCCAAATGCCGCTATACAAAAGCCTGCCCCGGTTTAGGGCCAGTCCGATGACCTGATAAATTCCCTCATCTCCATACCAGTAAGGTTCGAATAAAGAGGGAAGCCGGAGAAGAAAGAAAAATACGGATGTTGCCAAAAGAAACCAAAAAGACGTGCTTTTTTCGAGGCGGTCAAGAACTGTCATAATAATTTCCTTGCCTGAAGTTTTATATTTTTTCCGTTACTTTATACTCAAGCCGTTTGCCAAGCATCAGTTGCGTGTGAGAAATAAGAGCGGGAAGTGTTGATAAGAAAAATCCGACAAAAGGCAAAAGTACAAATTCCAGAGGGAATAAAAATTGGTGAATGTTTGATCTGGCCGCCTGCCGCGGTCTGTTTCGAAAATCAATAACCATCATTACCAGTAAAGAAAACAGACACGAGGTCAGAATGGTTCCGGCAAGTTTGGGTAAATTATAACCGATGGTTGTTCGTGAAAAAACGGGATTAATAAATGGGATAATATTGGCGGCGATGGTAATAATAAACCAGTTGACCGGCCAGAGAAAATGATCAAGTAAAACATTGTAGAGCATAAGCGTTTTTCTCATAAACGGAACATTGGGAACCGTCAACCACCATTTGATAAACAGCGGATCATCGGATGCGCCCCACGCCCAGCGCCGCTCCTGATTGTATTTGTTTTTTAAACTTTTGAAATACGTACTTGAGTGCGCGGCGTCCATCGAAGTTTGCAAGTATATCGGCTCAACCCAAACCTCTCCCTGCAGTTTATAAAATGCTTTGAAAAAAATACGGTAATCCTCGGGAATGACATCGGTGTCCCAGAAGCCGATTCTTTTCAAAAGTACAAGGGAAAGCGAGTACGTTGAGTTTGAAACCATGCGATCCCCTTGTACCAGAAGCGCTGTCCGGTGAAGGCTGCCGAAAAACGACATGACGCGAACGGGCGCGGGGACTTGCCAGAAATTGTTGTAATGAACATTTGCGCTTTGCCAGAATTTATTATAACGCCGCGGATCTGCCAGAAATTTAGCACTGAGGTACGAAAAGTATTGCTTATCAAACAGCGAATCGGCGTCAACCGAGGAGATTGTTGCATAGTCGGGATCAATAACATTCCCGTCAACGAGTTTTTCATACGCGACTTTTCCCGCAAACGCTTCGTTTGAAGACTTGCCTTTTACCTCACCCGCAATATCGGGATGAAATGTTGCAAATATTGCTCCGAAAACGTCTTTAAATTCCTCAATAATCGTTTGGGCTTTTTGAGCGGATTCAGTCTCTCTTTCTTCCATTGCCAAAACGACATAAATTTGTTTTACGGGAAATGTTTGCTTTGCAATTGAGCGAACGGTTTCGGCAAGTTTTCCCACAGGCTCTTTGTAGTTGGGTAAAACGACAATATGAGAAGTTTTGGAAAAATGCTCAAGCGTTTTTGCTTTTTCAAGCCAGTTATATCTGCTTGCCAGGCGAATGCGCTTTGAGGCGATAAACGCGGTGACGGCAAGAGAAAATGATTTATAGAGCCAGTAGATATCAAAAAAGAGAATAAAATACGCGACAACATAAG
>DATIIG010000119.1:0-12177 GCA_035479835.1 Saccharimonadales bacterium (SeqCode)
TAGAATGTAAGAAAGAGTAAGGGGGTGTTTTATTTTATGGTATTTGTAAAAAAACAACCGGGTGACAGCGATGACGCTTTAATCCGAAAATTCATGCGAAAAGCGCTGAGTGAGGGCATTGTTCAGGAAGCAAAAAGACGCCAATTTCATCTTAAACCCTCGCTTGCTCGCAAGCAAAAAGCGGAAGACGCCAGACGCGCGAAAAAGTGGCAGTAATATGGCAGGTGTTGCGGTCCTTATTTATGTAGAGAGCAGATATCAGGTAAGTCGGAAAAAAATCCGGCAGACTGTTGTCGATGCTTTAAAAGATCAGCACCTGGAAAGCCCCGTTGAAGTTTCTATCGCGATTGTGGGCGACCGCAAAATGCGGGAGCTCTCAAAAAAATATAAAGGAGAAGACAAAACGCGAAATGTCCTCTCATTTTCGCTTGCGGAAGGAAAAGATACAAAACTCCCAACAGACACAATACGGCTTGGTGATATTGTGATTTCATATCCTGTCGTTATCAAAGAAGCAAGTAGAGACGAGGTTATGGTGGATGACAAAGTCGCAGAGCTTATCGAACACGGCCTGATGCACCTTTTAGGGCTTCATCACGAGTAAATGCTTATTGACGCAGGGTGTATAATAAGCAAAATGAAATTCAACAAACTTCTCGTTTATAACATCGATAAATCCTCAAGCTTAGATCCTCAAACTTGGAAGAAAATTGAAAGTTTAACAAATAGAATTGTCTTTGTTCCAAAAGACCCCCCCCAAGCTCTTAAAAGAGAGCTCAAAGATACTGATGGAATACTTGTTAATTTCGGTACCACCATTAGCAAAGAAGAAATAGATAATGCTCCACATCTCAAATACATTGGCGTCATGGCAACTGCGTTTGGAAAAATAGATGTTGCTCATGCCAAGAAGAAAAAAGTTTTAGTTTCAAATCTTAAAGGATACAGCACTGAATCAGTTGCAGAATTTGTTATTGCTTCCATTCTTGAACATGCGCGAGGACTTGAGGAGGGGAAGAAGAGGGGAAAGGCAGGGAATGTTTCAGAAGCAGGAATTTCCGCCATTGAGTTAAAAGGTAAAAACTTTGGCATTGTCGGGCTTGGAGATATCGGAAAGCGGGTTGCGGAAATTGCACTTGGTTTTGGAGCAGATGTAAGATATTGGTCAAAACATAGAAAAAAAGATTTTGAGAAAAAAGGAGTCACATTCGAATCACTTGAAAAATTAGTTTCTGACGCGAATATTCTATCAATCAACTTAGCTCAAACAAAAGAAACTGAAGGCATTTTTAACAAAAATATATTTAACAAGATCAAAAGTGGAACAATTATTGTTAATACCGCGCCAATGGAATTAATTGTCATTAAAGATTTAGCAGAAAGATTAAAAAAGGGAGATATAATTTTTATACTAGATCACTCAGATGAGATGGATGGAAAAGACTTAAAAAATCTTTTAAAATATCCAAACTGTGTTGTTTATCCGCCGATAGCATATATAAGCAATGAAGCTGCAGAAAATAAAAAAAGTCTTTTTTTAGGAAATATACAAGGATTTCTCAACGGTAAACCCCAAAACATCGTCAACTGACATCTGCTTGACTTATGGTACAATATTATCATGGCTGGAGAGATAGGAATAAACGCTGAGCGTACGGCTATCCGAACGGGCGGAACTGAGCACCCAATATCTTTTGGTGGTGTAGAAGAGCCAAACCAGGAATATAAAATCAGGACATACTCATTTCCGGGAGAAAAGGGTAAGGAAGCAGATGGATGCATTTTTGAAATAAAGCCATTTGGATCAACGACCGTAATGCGGGTGGTCGATGACGTACACCTTCGGGAAATTGCAATAAAAGGCAATGGATGGTTTTTGGGAGTAGACGCTGACGATGGTCAAATGGTTCCCTATGAAGTAGGTGAAGATGTGGTTGAAAATTGGGAAGTGCAGCAAAAAAAAGGATCTGTCGGAGTATGGATTGCCGGAAAAGACGGATTGGAGGTACTAGACATAACAGAACCGCCGTTTAGTCCTAAAATGGAAACGCCTGTTGAAAGAGATGATCAAAATCTCCCTTCGGGTTTTTGGGAAAGATATGACGAATTAAAAGCTCCTCCTGCTTGACTTACACATCAAAATCTCTAGAATAGTACCACATGGTTTTCTATAGGAAATATCGTCCTCAGACAATTGATGAATTGGATAACGCGCAGGTGCGGGAGACTTTAAATTCGGTTCTTTCATCAGAAAATGTGCCACATGCCTTTCTGTTTACCGGGCCGAAAGGTTTGGGGAAAACTTCAACCGCGCGCATTATCGCAAAAATAGTTAACTGCACCGGAAAAGGCAAAAAACCCTGCAACAAGTGCGATTCATGTGTATCTATAACTAACGGAAGTAACATGGATATTTTGGAAATTGACGCGGCGTCAAACCGCGGAATTGATGAAATCCGCGATCTTCGCGAAAAAATAAAACTTTCTCCGTTTAGCGCAAAGAAAAAAGTTTACATCATTGATGAAGTGCACATGCTCACAACAGAAGCGTTTAACGCGCTTCTCAAAACTCTGGAAGAGCCGCCCGCTCATGCTATCTTTATTCTCTGCACCACTGAGCCGCACAAAGTTCCCGCCACCATTGCTTCGCGCTGTTTTCATATTTCATTCACCAAAGCAACCGATGAAGAACTGGTGCGGTCGTTTGAGCGGATAGCAAAAGGAGAAAAAATCAACGTTGATAAAGACGCACTTTTACAAATTGCAAAACTGTCTGAGGGAAGTTTCCGCGACGGAACGAAACTGCTTGAGGAAATGGTTGCAATCGCAAACGGAAAAAAGATCACCAAAGAACTGATTGAGCAAAAGCATAAAGTATCCGGTATTGTGAATTTAGTATTTCGTATGTTGGAAGCTTTAGAAAAGAAGGATGCAAAAGCAGGATTGGAGGTTGTTCAACAGTTGGCGGAGCAGGGAGTAGATATTAGGTATTTTTTGCAACAGGTTTTAGGAAACCTTCACGAAGTATTGTTGGTTAAGATTGGAATTAAAGAAACGGGGACACAGAATCAAGGACTGAAAATAGAAGAGATAAAGATTTTGTTTGAATTGCTTTCTAAAGCATATCAGGAGGTAAAATATGCTGTACTGCCGCAATTGCCGCTGGAACTTGCGATTATAGAATATTGTTCTGACCAGCGGGGTCCTGTCATGGGTTTCCCTCCCGCCAATGCTCTTGCAGGTGGAAAGTCTCCCCGCTCTTTAGAGGATAAAGTACCAAAACTTGGCATCGGTAGCGGGGCGTATGTAAAGCATCAGCAGGCATTGAAAAATTTACGGGGGCAGGTCGCAGAGCCGGTAAAAGCAGATGAAAAGCCGCAGGGAAGGCAAACGGATATCGATCAGCGTCTGGGAGGAAAAGATAAATTTTTCTCTGAGTTTATAACGGAAGTAAATAATGTCAACAGAAGTGTCGCGGGAGTTTTGCGGGGATGTAAAATCGAAACATTCGGAGACGGGAAGCTTGTTTTGACAACGGCGTTTAAATTTCACAAAGAACGGCTTGAAGAAGATAAATCATTAAAAATTCTGGAGGATGTGGCAAAAGCAATCACTGGAAAAGATGTTAGAATTGGAGTACAATTAATTGAAAGATAAAGGCGGTGATATTACACTATGATGAATCCATTCGGACAACTCGGAGAACTCAAAAAAATGCGGGATCAGGCAATGCAAATTCAAAAACAGCTCCAGGCGGAAGAAATTGAAGTTGAAAAACACGGCGTTGTGGTGGTCATTTCCGGTGATCAGAAAATCAGAAAACTGAACACCAATGATAAAGGGGACGACGATATTAAAGACGCGGTGAATGAAGCGATCAAAAAGTCACAGGAAGTTGCCGCAAAAAAACTCTCGCAAATGAGCGGGGGCCTGGGCGGACTTTTGGGAGGCGGATCGTAATGAAAATTTTTACCGGCGGCTCAAACAGTACGCTCGCGCAAAAAGTTGTAGAGAATCTGGGAACGCAGCTTGCAAATCTTGAAGTGCATGTGTTTCCGGACGAAGAAAAACGATACCGCGTCGTTGATAGTGTGGTCGGACAAGACTGCGCGGTTATTCAAAGTACCTCAACGCGGGCGGACAGAAATTACATGGAACTTTTTTTTATTGTGGACGCGCTTTCGCGAAGCGGCGCGAAATCGGTTACGGTTGTTATGCCGTACATGGGATATCAAAGGCAGGATCATGTGTTTCGAGACGGAGAAGCGGTGTCGCTGGAAGTTGCGGTAAAAACGCTTGAGGCGGTCGGAGTAACCAAACTTATTTCTTTTGATCTCCATTCAATAAAAATTCCCGAGATGTTTAAAATCCCCGTGACACATTTATCGGCGCTGCCGCTTTTTGCGCAAAAGATAAAAGAAATGGAAAAAACGCTTGATCACTTTGTTCTTATTACTCCCGATATGGGCGGAATCAGACGAATAAAAATTCTCTCGGAACTTTTGGATAATATGCCATATGCCTCTATCGTAAAAAACCGTGATCTGGTGACCGGCGGAGTAGAGGCAAAAGATATAGAGCTTCCCAAAGGGACAACGCTAAGCGGCAAAACGGTAGTAATTGTTGATGACATGATTTCAAGTGGCGGAACCATTGTAAAAGCGGCACAACTTTTGAGGAAAAACGGAGTCGCAAAGACATATGTTTTTGCCACACACCCGGTGCTTTCTCAAAATTCTCCGGAAATTTTACAGGAAGCGGATGTTGAGAAAGTGTATGTGACCGATACGATTGCCGTATCGCCGAAAAAGAGATTTCCGAAACTTGATTTTATAACCGTTGCAGATATGATAGCGAAGGAAATTTCTAAATCCTAATTTCTAATTTCTAAACAAATTCCAATTTCCAAATCCAGAAATTCAAAACGTTTTGTAATTTTGTCATTATGAAAGTTCCAAAAGCGGTACAAAATCTCATTGAGTCATTTGAACGGCTTCCGGGCATCGGCCCCAAAAGCGCGCAGCGTCTGACATTTTATCTTTTGCACGTGCCGCAAAACGAACTTGATCTCTTCTCACAAAGCATCGTCAACTTGAAAAAAGATACGGTTGTATGTTCTGTTTGTTTTTCCATTGACGAAACCGATCCGTGCAGTATTTGTTCGGATGACACGCGGGATAAAAGTTTGATCTGCGTAGTTGAAGAGCCGCTTGATGTGCTCGCGCTTGAAAAAAACGGCAGATTTAAAGGCGTGTATCATGTGCTGCACGGGAGAATTGATCCGCTCAACAACATCGGCCCGGATGAAATCTATATCCATCAACTTTTGGGCCGCGTGAACAGTTCAGATTCGGAAATTTCAGAAATAATTCTTGCGACCAATCCCACCATGGAAGGGGAGGCAACGGCGATGTACGTCGCCAAGCAACTTGGCGAAATCAAAAATCAAAAATCAAATCTCAAAAGTATGAAAGTTACCAGAATTGGACGGGGGCTGCCGGTTGGCGCGGATATTGAGTACGCGGATGATGTGACTTTGCAAAGAGCAATGGAGGGGCGAAGCGACTACTGATGATTACCAAAGAACAAATTTTGGAAGCGTTGAAAGCGGTTATTGATCCGGAGCTGAATATTAATATTGTTGATCTTGGGTTAATTTACGATGTGGCGATTGATGAGAAAAAGGGGCATGTGGATATTACGATGACGCTGACATCTCCGGGTTGTCCGCTGTCAATTGTTTTTGAGGAGTGGGTTCCTGCTGCGGCAAAAAAGGTTGCGGGAGTTAAAACGGTGATGATAAATCTTGTCTGGGAACCGCCGTGGGATCCCGATAAAATCTCCGATGACGCAAAAGAAAATTTAGGATTTATTCAGTAATGAAAAAACTTTTGCCGATTATTATCCTGGTTTTAATTTTGCTATTTTACTTTTTCGCAAAAAACCAAAAACAAGTAAGTCCCGTATCACCGGTTTCGCCGACCCCGGTTGCAACTTTGCCCGCGGCAACAACTTCGGCGGTTTTAGGGCAGCAGACCAAAAGTTCAAATTGCCTTATTGTTGACGCGATGCAGGACAAAGATTGCACGCCGGGAGCTGTTTTTCCAAATGTCACAAAAGACGACGTATGCGTTTCGGGATATAGCTCGCGCGTGAGAAATGTCAGCGAAAGTGAGAAAGAAATGGTTTTTGCGGAGTATAGCATCTCATCCCGACCAAAAGGCGCGTATGAAGTGGATCATTTGATAAGTCTTGAACTGGGCGGCTCCAATGATATCGCAAACCTTTGGCCTGAAGCGGCAGATCCGCGGCCGGGATTTCATGAAAAAGACAAGGTGGAAAACTATCTGCACGCGCAGGTTTGTATGGGTGCGATATCTTTGCAACAAGCGCAAAACGAAATCGCAAACGACTGGCTCGATGTGTATAAATCAATTTCGCAGTAATTTGCCCACGCATTCTTACTCTGATACACTATATATACTATGCTCAAAAACTTAAAAGGCGGTTTGCTTGATGACGCGCTTGATCAGGTAGGCAAACTCGGCAGCGATTTGGGCGCGCAAATAAAACAAGCGCCCCAAGAAGCCGCAAAAACCGTCGCGTCGCAAATCAGTCCTTTTGAAACTGGTGACAAGAAAGAACCGACCGCGGAAATTCCTCAAGGCGGCTCAGATGATCAGGATAAAAAAGATTTGCTTAAAGCAATGTACGGACCCTCCGAAACACCGAAAAAGGAGCCGAAAAAACCCCGTGTTGAGTTAAGTCCTGATGAGCAGCTCCAAACGCTTAATCCGTTTGAGCAAAAAGATTCGGAAAAAAGTCCTTCCACCACTACTTCGGGAACTGAGATGATCGGACTCGGAAAAGCAGATCCCAATGCCGATTTGAAAGGCAAGACACCGGAGGAGCAGGAAAAAATTATAAAAATAAAACAGGAATTTGCGCAACAACACAAAGAAAAATATTACGACCCTACATTTAACCGCCCGGCTGCACAACCGCAAACGGAGGAGCGGGAGAAAGAGCAACGGGAAAAACAGGAGACACAACAGCAGCGCATGCAGCGTTTGGAGCAGGAAGATTTGCAAAAGAAAAAAGAAGAGGAAAAGAAAAAAGAGCCGCCCGCTGTTTTGCTGGCGAGACAAAAAACAGAAAAAATGCCGGGCGCGGGATAAACGTAGTATAATACGCACTATGGCATTAAAACTTTACAATACATTATCCCGCACGGTTGAAGTATTTGAACCGCTTGATGGCCCGAATGTTTCGATGTACTCCTGCGGCCCGACAGTCTATGACTACCAGCACATCGGTCACATGAGGCGATATGTGGGCGATGATATTTTGATCCGTGCTCTGCAAATGAACCATTACCGTGTGAAGCACGTAATGAATATTACGGATGTGGGACATCTCACATCCGACAGCGACACGGGCCAGGACAAAATGGAAAAGGGCGCGGCAAAATTCGGACTGAGCGTTTGGGACATTGCAAAGAAATTTGAAAAGCAGTTTTTCAACTCCATGGATGCTCTTAACATCAAAACTCCAAATATTATTGTTCACGCCACAGACTGCATTGACGACCAGATAGAGCTTATCAAGATCCTTGAAGAAAAAGGATTTACGTACAAAATTGCAGACGGAATTTATTTTGACACGTCAAAATTTCCGGATTACAACAAGCTTTCTCATCAGGATTTATCGGCGCTTAAAGAAGGAGCACGTGTGGCGGCAGTCGCGGGAAAAAGAAATCCGACCGATTTCGCGCTGTGGAAGTTTTCGCCCAAAGGTTTGAAGCGGGAGATGGAGTGGAAAAGTCCGTGGGGTGTGGGATTTCCGGGATGGCATATTGAATGCTCTACTATGGCAATGAAAAATCTCGGCGTAACGATTGATATTCATACGGGCGGGATTGATCACATCAATATTCACCACACTAATGAAATCGCCCAGTCCGAGGGAGCGTCGGGCAAGCAGTTTGTCAGATTTTGGGTGCATCATAATTTTTTGCTGTTTGACGCGGAAAAAATGAGCAAAAGTTTGGGGAATATTTATACGGTGCAAGACATCAAAAAAGAAGGGTTTAGCCCTTTGAGTTTGCGCTATTTATATCTTCAGACGCATTATCGTCAGGAGATGAATTTTACGTGGGAAAGTCTTGCGGCGGCGCAGACTGCTCTGAAAAGTTTGTGGGAAAAAGCACAGGTATTTTCCAATCCCGGTTTGGAAATTACTGTGCGGGAACCTTCAAAAAAAGCGATAAAAATCTGGGAAGATTTCGTAGATGAGGTGGATAATGATCTCAATACTGCGGGCGCTTTGGCGGTTTTGCATAGCGGTTTGAAACTCGCGGAAGATGACTACGACATCGCGTTTCTTCTCAAAAGCGCGGATGAAGTTTTGGGGCTTGGTTTGGTTGAGCGCGGGAAAAGCTTGTTTGAAGAACAAGAAAAAATGTTTTCAAACCCTTCACCTTCGCAAATAGAGGTTTTGGAACTTTTACAGCAGCGCAATGATATGCGAAAACAGAAAAAATTCGCGCAGGCAGATCAAATCAGACATAAAATAAAAAAACTGGGCTACGATGTGCTTGATCAAAAAGGCGGCAAAACAGAACTGAAGAAATTATGAAGCGTCCTCATCTGCCTCGTTTTTCACCCTCCGCACCCCGGCGTTTTGAAATGGGATATACCGGCGACACACAAGTAATAAAAAATCTTTTTCGTAAAAAAACGGGAGACAGTTCGGACAAAAAAACAAAAACGGTTTTAATTTTTCCCGGCGGCGGACAGCGGGGAGTAAGTGAAGCAGGCGTCGCGCTGGCGATTGAAAAATTCGGACTCATCAACTCGTTTGACTACGTGATCGGCGCGTCAACAGGCGCGGGTGTCGGGTACTATATGCTTTCGGGCGAAACAGCTCTGGGAACCAGCCTTTATTTTGAAGAAAATGTAAAAAATCATCTTATAAACTTTTTGCGGCTTTGGAAACTTCTGGATTTGGATACGCTGGAGAAAGTTATTCGCACCGTTAAGCCTGTGAGTTTGGATAACCTTATCGCATCCACGCCGAAATTTTTGGTAAGTATAACGGATAAAAATTCGGGTAAAGGCGAGTTGATTGATGTAAAGAAAACAAAGGATCCGCCCGCTTGTATCATTGCTTCAATGTGCATGCCTGTTTTTGACGGCGGGAAATCGGTACTTCTCAACGGCAGATGTTATGTTGACGGGGCGCTAAGTAATCCGTTGCCGATAACACACGCAATAGAAAAACTCGGCGCGACAGATATTTTTATCGCGCTGAGTATTCCGCTTGGTCCAATGAAAAAATATCCGAAGTTCGTACCGCTTGCTCTGCGAACGACATTCCGGAAAATGATAAGTCCCGGCCTTCGCGAAGAAATTTTAACATACAACAAACGATATAACGAAGAAGTGAAATACCTTACGGGAGAAAGAGAGATTTCCAAAGGTGTCAGAATTTTCGCAATTTACCCCCGTTATGAAAATATAGCTGAGTTCAGTATGCAAAAAGAACTTCTGGAAGAAGGCGCGCTTTCGGCACAAACATTTGCGCAGAATTTATTTACGCGAGTTTCGCGCGGTGGGTGAGGATATTTGCCCAGGTTAACATTTTTTCGGCCCAAATATCCTTGTTTTGATCAGTTACTTTTTCTTTAAGAAGTCGTTGATATTCATTCTGAAACACATCGATTACTTCTTGCGCGTCCGGAGAAAGCTCATATCTATCAAGTTCTTTGATATAACCGTTTGTTTGTTCTATGAAAAATTGTATAAGCTTACGCTTTGTTTCATAAGAATCAGCTGTCCAATTGCCAACTCGAGCAAGATTTACGGAAATGTCCAAAATTTTGTCTTGGGCTGAAATCGCTTTTCTCATAATAACAACTGTTTTATTATAGCATCAAACTTCTTCCTAATTTCTACCGACAAAACATCACGACTTGCATTTTCTTGATGTGGTCGTAAGTTAATCATGGAATTGTAATCAATGTCTTTGGTTTTTAGGTCTAATCCGCCGCCCCAAAGATCATCTTGATTGCTTCCATGCTCAAGCAGCAATTGTTCTGCATCAACATGGCGTTCACCACCCATGGCTAACACAGCTTTTTCTATATCCACAACAATTTTTATGTAAAATCCTCCAATATCCTGTGCGGCTTGTTCTATTTCCTGTGCTGTTGCCTTTTTCGTAATAAGAAGAAGCATACTATCCTATTATACCATTAGATTTCCGAAGCTAGATCTAGTATAATAGCGGGACATGAAATTGCGGGATTTTACCACCTCAGGCAAGCGGCGGGAAGCATTGGAAAAAACACTGAAAATAAAACTTTCCCATATCGGCAAGTTTTCTTTTGATGAGAAAATCGCGGGGAGCAGAAATTGTGAAAATATGATCGGCGCCGCGCAAATTCCTCTTGGAGTCGCAGGACCGCTGAAGTTGAGAGCTGAGAGTGGAGAGTTGAGAGTTGGAAATTATTACCTTCCGCTTGCGACAACGGAAGGGGCATTGGTTGCGTCGATTTCTCGCGGGTGCAAAGCAATCACCGAGTCAGGCGGCGCGCATGTTTACTCGTATAACGTCGGCACCAGCCGTGGTCCTGTTTTTTATACCGGCGGTCTGGAAAACGAGAAAAAACTTTTCGCGTGGGTCAAAAAAAACGAAGACAAAATGAAAAAAGCGGCGGCAAAAACTTCAAAACATATAGCGCTGAAAAAAGTTTCCATCCGCGGAGTAGGGCAGTACGCTTTTGTCCGCTTTTCATACGACACGCAGGACGCAATGGGTATGAATATGGTGACCATTGCAACAGAAGAAATCGCAAAACTCGTTGAAAAAGAAACCGGCATTGCGTGTCTTTCGATCGCGGGGAATTTTGATATTGATAAAAAAGCGGCGTGGGTAAATTTTATCAACGCACGGGGACATAAAGCATGGGCGGAAGTTGTAATACCCAAAAAAGTTTTAAAAAACGTGCTAAAGACCAATAGCCAAAAGCTATTTGATGTCTGGCTTGCCAAATGCATGATCGGATCCGCGATGAGCGGCAGTATGGGCTTTAACGCGCATTTTGCAAATGTTGTTGCCGCACTATTTCTGGCAACCGGGCAGGACGCGGCGCATGTGGTGGAGGGGAGTATGGGAATAACAACGGCAAAGGTTTTGAAAAACGGGGATTTGTATGTTTCGGTGTATCTGCCGAGTTTACTTATTGGAACCGTAGGCGGAGGGACAGCGCTTGCGACACAAAAAGAATGTTTGGAAATGTTGGGAGTTGCAGGCGGAGCAAGTGGAAAAAATGCTCAAAAATTTGCGGAAATTATCGCGGGAGCGGTTCTGGCAGGAGAAGTTTCACTTTTAGCATCGTTATCGGTTGGAAGTTTGGGAAAAAGTCATCAAGAGTTAGCACGAGGAGGAAAATAATATGGCAGGAATTGTTTCGTACGGAGTGTATATTCCGAAGTATCGTTTAAAATTATCTGAAATTGCCGATGTGTGGAAAAAGGACGCGCTGGAGATTACCGGCGGTTTAAAAGTTGTTGAAAAATCGGTTCCGGCAGTTGATGAAGACAGTGTGACTATGGCAGTCGCATCGTCATTGCGCGCGTTTGCAAAAACTCAAATTTCACCGCTTGAAATCGGCAGTGTTTTCATGGGATCGGAAAGTCATCCGTATGCCGTTAACCCCTCATCAACCATTGTCGCGGACGCTTTGGGCATCGGGAATGATTATTTTGCAGCTGATTTGGAATTTGCGTGCAAAGCGGGAACCGCGGGACTGCAGGTAACACTCGGACTTCTGGACAGCAACAAAATTGATTACGGACTGGTCATCGGAAGCGACACGGCGCAGGGAAGACCGCATGATATTTTGGAATACACTGCGTGCTCCGCTTCCTGCAGTTTGATTGTGGGCAAAAAACAAAATGAAGTGATCGCGCAAGTTTTAGAGACGTCATCATATAGCTCAAACACTCCGGATTTTTGGAGACGAGACGGGCAAATGTACCCCTCGCATTACGGACGCTTTACGGGCGAGCCGGCGTATTTTATGCACGTGTTTTCAGAAGCGAAAAATTTACTTGCAAAAACAAAATTAAAACCCTCAGACTTTGCGTATTGTGTTTTTCATATGCCAAACGG
>DATIIG010000120.1:0-6150 GCA_035479835.1 Saccharimonadales bacterium (SeqCode)
CTTCGTCTTTGTAAAACGATCTCAGCGGCTCCAGAAGCGCTAATTTCATATCTTTGGGGAGTCCGCCGACGTTGTGATGCGATTTTATTTTGTGCGCGTGCTTTGTTCCTTTACTTTCAATAACATCGGAATAAATCGTTCCCTGCATCAAAAATTTTACATCTTTCCCGTCCTGTAAAAGTCGCTGCATTTCCCGCTCAAAAATTTCAATGTAGAACGCGCCGATAATTTTTCTCTTTTTCTCCGGATCTGTCACACCTTTGAGTCTTTGCAGCATCTCGTCTTCGCAATGAATAATATCCGGCACAATACCGAATTTGGTAAATATTTTTTTCACATGCTGCGCTGTTCCCTCTCGCATCAAGCCGTTTTCAACATAGATAGGAATGAAATGATCACCGATTGCGGCAGCAGTTAAAACGCCCGCGACCGTTGAGTCAACGCCGCCTGAAATCGCACCGATAACATATGCGTCGCCGACTGTTTCCTTAATCTCGCATTCTAATTTCTTAACATCATGTTTTAGCTCGCCTGTTTCCAGTCCGCAGATTTTGACAAAGTTTTCTAAAATTTCTTTTCCATGCTCTGTATGATCAACTTCAGGATGAAAAAGCAAACCGTATATATCTCGTTTCTCATCAACCGCACACGCAAACGGCACATGCTCTGTTGTACCAACAATGTCAAAACCCAGGGGCAGGTTGACTATTTCATCACCGTGAGACATCCAAACGGTAAATTCTTCCGGCAAGTTAGTAGTTATTTGTGATTTGTTATTCGTTATTCGTAGAATTGCCGGTCCATATTCTTTTTTTCCTGCAACAACTTCTCCGCCAAGCAGATGCGCTGTTAACTGAAATCCGTAACAGATCGCAAGAAGAGGAATTCCCAAAGTAAAAATTTCAGGGTCAATAGTCGGCGCGTTTTTTTCGTAAACTGACGAGGGACCACCGGAGAAAATAATGCCGTTGACGTTGTTTTTTTTAATAAATGAGAATGCCTGTTGTGGGGGTAAAAATTGCGTGCTGATACCAAATTCCCGGATGCGCCGCTCAATCAGGTGTGCTGTTTGCGATCCGAAATCAACAACAACAATCATCTTCCGATAATTATACCATTTTTTGTGCGTTATCGAAATATGGTCTCGTCCCGCTTGGGGCCGGTTGAAATAATAGAGATAGGGACACCTAAAAGTTTTTCAATAAAAAGAATATAATTTCTTGCATTTTTCGGAAGATCCGCAAATGAAGTAACGCCCGACGTATTTGCCTTCCAGCCGGCAAGCGTTTCATAGATCGGTTTTGCTTTTTGCATAAACAAAGGGTCGGTATCCGGTAATTCTTTATATCGTTTTCCTCCGAAATCATACGCAACGCATATTTTAATTTCTGAAAGTTCGTCCAAAATGTCTGATTTCGTTAAAACGATTTCATCAGCGCCCACAATCTGCAGACCTTTTTTCATTGCAACCGCGTCAAACCACCCGCATCGCCTCTTTCTTCCTGTTGTTGCGCCCACTTCATTTCCTTTTGTTTGTAAATACTCTCCTATTTTTCCAGACAGTTCTGTCGGCATCGGTCCTTGTCCAACGCGCGTTGTGTAAGCTTTGGTTACGCCGTAAACTTTTGTGATTTTTTTGTAGTGTATACCGGTTGCTTTGAGAAAACCCGCAACGCCGGGATTACTGGAGGTGACAAACGGATAGCCTCCCAAATCCAAATCCAAAAGTGCACCCTGCCCTGCTTCACCGATTATTGTTTTTCCGCTTTTTTGATACAAATGTATAATCGGAAGGACATTGCTAACAAACGGTTTTAAAATGCTTTGCGCTTTTTTCAAATCGGAGAGCAGTTTTTTTTTGTCAAAATGTTTTTTTGAATTATTATCCATAACGGAAATGAGTTTTTCCTGCCACGAAAGTTCCTCCAGAAAAACTTCTTCAAAATTTCTTAAAAGTAAATCACCTGCGCGAAGCCCCTGACGAAGAGCCCGATCAGCGTATGTGGGCCCGATCCCCTGTCCGGTTGTGCCGATTGATATTTTGCCCCTCGCTTTCTCAACCAGACTGTCGCGTTTTGTATGCCAGGGCATAATCATATGCGCTGTTTTTTCAATGAGAAAATTTTTGGGAGTTATTGCTACGCCTTGCTTTTGCGCAGTGGTAATTTCCTTTGCCAAACTCAAAGGATTGACAACAACGCCGGTTGAGAGAATATTTAAAACGCTTTTGTGCAAAATGCCTGACGGCAATCCGTGAAAAACAAACGTCCCCTGATCGGTTTTGACCGTGTGTCCGGCATTGGGCCCGCCGTTATAGCGAATTGCCATGTCAGCAGAACTGCTCAATACGTCAACGATTTTTCCTTTTCCCGTATCCCCCCATCCGTTATCCGTGACAACGATAATACTCCCGCGTTTGAGTTTGAAAGCTTTTTTCATTTGCCAACTTCGGAGTGTAGAGAAAAAAGCAGGTTATGTCAATGAGGATTGTTCTTGACTATTCGATCTACGATATCATCAATTGCTTTGACTCTAAATGGTTTTGATTGAACTTTGCCGTCACGATCGATTGAGTACGTCTTTGCAAATGACTTAAATCCATTCATCATTGCTTTTTTATCAATAGGTACTCCATCGTTATTCGTCGCAAGATCATCTATCCCTGTATACACTGCTGTTAATAACCCTTCTATTACTTCACGCCGTAGCCTTTCATTTTGTAACAGTGTTGAAATTCTATGTTCTGGTAGAACATCAAGATGACCCCATCCCATAACGATAGGTGCTCGAAGAGGAGGTCGAAAATCATGAGGCATAATATTATTAAGAGGTGAAGAGAGCACTTCCGCGATAATAGCATTCCGTAGATTTTGAGTGGCAGGTGTTATCTCTAAATCCGAGTAGGGGTTATCGCGCTGAAATTCAGGAGAATTATAATCTGCATCCGTCAACTCTCCCGGCGCACTAAGTCTATTACCAACAACAGTTCTATCATTCCATCCTATTGTGTTTATATCCATATTTGCATCAACAACAGCAAATCTCGCCAGTTCAGAATATGCACGGTGAAGATGTTTCAGTTTACCAATCGCTTGGTTGCGTGTTAAAGTAATACCTCCTTCTAATAACCCAGATACTGCAACACCACCTGCTAATTTGAGAAATGATCGGCGTGATAGCACCTCTTTCCGTTTATGAAGCCCATATGCTATTGCTGTACCTATTACAGCAAGACCCAGCATCTTTCTTGCGTTATCAAGATTTTGCTCCTTTTGTTGCTCGTGGTTAATAGCAGATCCTGTAGATTGTGTTTCTCTTTTCGCCTTTTCACTACTTGCTTGCACAAACTTTCCATACCCAACATCTGCAAAGGTTTGTGATAATGTTTTGTTTATATCATTTTCTTCTTGTTTCAAGATGGGATCATCCAAAAAAGGAACAACATACACAGGATCCGCTCCAATCAGTGGAATACCTCGTTTCATGATAGTAGGATAGGCCCATTTTCTAAAAGGGGTTAGGGGAACACTACCATCAATAAGCCCATCTGTGATTGTATGCCCGGTCAAATCCGAAGCGCCATCAATAACTAATGCATTCATTGGGCCAACTCGAGCTTCAAATTGAGCGATATCCTCATTTGTCTGAATCTCTCCAGGGAAAGTGGTTTCCGGTGTACCATGTTCAGTTCCTATAACAACAAATTTACGATCTTTTAAGTCTACTATTTTCTCAAATGAGGCAGGAACTTGAGGCTTTTCAAATTTCTTTGGTTCAGTAACTCCCTCCGGCATAATAAAAGCATTATAGCATGTAGAAAAACTTAAAATAAGTTGACACCTCAAACGAAAAATATGGTAAAATTTATTATGGATACAACTCCTATGCCATCATTTCCTCTTGCCGATTTGCACGCGCATTTGGCAGCATCAATTAATCCCTCAATTTACTGGAACATCGCGCATTCGCAGGGATTTAAACTCCCTCAAAAAAGTTACCAGGAATTTATTGACGACGTCGTACTTTCTCCCCGGAAAAAAACAACGATGAAGGAGTATTTTGACACGATTTATCATCCGCTTTTGGATAAATTAAGCAGCGGAACATTTGCCGTTGAAAAAGCAGTGTAGGAAAGCATGAGCGGCGCGTACCGAAACCATATAACACTTATTGAACTTCGCAACAATCCGATGAAACACAACAATGAAGGACAGCAGGATTTGGATTATATAATTTTAAGTCAGCTGCGGGGCATGGAAAAAGCGCTTCTGGAATACAAAGAACTTCGCGCGGGATTAATTTTTTGTCTTGATCGCCAATTCCCCAAAGCGCTAAATGATGTGATTATTGAAAAGGCAATAAAATATAAAAGGCGGGGAATTGTGGGAATTGATTTTGCAAATTACAACACCGAAAATTTTCATTTCAAAGATTATGTCCAGAGTATAAAAAAAGCAAAAGAAGCGGGGTTAAAAGTGACGGTTCACAGCGGCGAAACCAATGACACCAATGACATGTGGGACGCAATTGAGTTTATACAACCTTTGCGATTTGGCCACGGCATCAAAGCGGCATATGATAAAAAGCTTATGCAGGAACTGGTGAAACAGGATATAGTTCTTGAGATTTGTCCGCTTTCAAATATCGTGACAAAGGCTGTTGAAAATGTAGAGGAAATGCGCTTTATTTTGCGGACATTTTCGGAAAACAACGTTAAGTTTTGCATCAATACCGACTGGCCCGAAATTATTGAAAACGCGCATCTGGCAAAACAGCTTGAGTGGATTAAGGAACAAGATTTACTGACTGATGAGCAAATAAAGCGCTGTAACGAAATTGCATTTGCAAGTACCTTTGTCCCCCAAGGCGGCTTAAGCGCGTATCTTTAGTAGTTTTCTCCGGGGTTGGTAATCAGCACTTCATGGGGGTGACTTTCCGTTAAAGATGCATGCGTAATTTGAATAAATTGCGCTTTCTCTGTCAGCTCTTCAATTGTTTTTGCTCCCACATAATACATACCCGATTTTATGCCGCCTGTTGCCTGCATAACAAGCTGCTCAACCGTTCCTTTTACCGGAACCAGTCCTTCAACACCTTCCGCAACCAAAACTCTGTCTTTGTAATTTTTGCCGTGAAACTCGTCTTCGGATTTTACTTCTGCTCCTTTTTTCATCGCCGCAACCGATCCCATACCGCGGTACTGTTTGAAAAGAAATGTTGATTTATCTTTTTCAAAAATACTTTGAAACCGAAGCGGCACCTGCTCGCGCGTTAACTCTACAACTTCCCCCGGCGACTCTTTACATGATGCAAAAAAACTTCCCATCATAACAGCCGATGCTCCTGCTGCCAAAGCTTTGACAATGTCTCCTGAATATTTAATCCCCCCGTCCGCGATAATCGCAACGCCATTTTTCTTCGCAACAGTTGCGGTCTCTATAATCGCTGTTATTTGGGGAACTCCCATTCCGGAAATAATGCGCGTTGTGCAGATTGCGCCCGGCCCCATTCCCACTCGAAGCGCGTCCGCACCCGCGTCAATCAGCGCTTGCGCTCCGTCTTTTGTTGCAACACTTCCCGCGATAATTTGAAGAGTGGAATATTTATTTTTGATAAATCTGACCGCGTCGACAACCGGTTTTGCAAAACCATGCGCGCTGTCAAGAACAATTACATCAACGCCTGCTTTTACCAATGCTTCAACACGAGCTTCAAACCCCGAAGACGCGCCGATTGCCGCACCCACCCGAAGGTCATGAGCGGAGTCGAAGGATTTTACTTTTGCGACTTCATCTGCTTGATCAGAAACTGAGAGATTTCGGTGAATAATGCCAATGCCGCCAAGCTGGGCAAGGGAAATTGCAAGGGCGTGTTCCGTCACGGTATCCATGGGAGATGAAACAAACGGAAGTTTAAGCATTATTTTTTTGGTAAGGTTTGTTTCCAAATCGATATCGCCGCGGGAAAAATCAGAATAGCCGGGAAGAAGGAGTACATCATCGAAGGTCAATCCTTGAGGAAATGCGGTAGCCTGAGGTTCCATACTTTACTTTATCTCTTCCGCTTTACTTTGTCAAGAGAAAAATTTATGATGTTCTTATGCTTGCTCGGGTAAACTCATCAGCGGTTGTGGGACTTGACGCAACTCCT
>DATIIG010000121.1:0-4186 GCA_035479835.1 Saccharimonadales bacterium (SeqCode)
AGTTATTATAAAACACAACAGTCCCTGCGGCATTGCGCTTGGAGGCAGCAGCAAACAAGCACTTCAGCGGGCAATTGAGTCTGACCCAGAATCCGCGTTCGGCGGAATAGTGGTTTTAAATAGCACAATGGATTTGCCCGCTGCAAAAGAAATCGGAAAATTCAAAGACGAAAAACGCGCAAACATTGATATTATTGCAGTACCCGCAATCGAACAAAGTGCTTTAGAATATTTGCAGACGGTCAGAAAATCAATGGGCATTTATACCTTTGGCAAAATACTAAATACTAAATACCAAATACTAAATACAACTCTCAAATGGATTGACAGCGGATTTATTTTACAAACACCAGATGATGTAGAAGAAGGATTTAAAAACTGGGAAGTTGTTACAAAAACTAAACCGACTAAGCTTCAAATGCAGCAGATGAAAATTGCGTGGAAATTTATCTCGCGCATTAAATCAAACGCCGTTATTGTTGTTGATAAAACAATTCCCATGACGCGGGGGATCGGAAGCGGCCAGACATCAAGAGTCCGCTCAACAAAAATAGCTCTAACTCAAGCGGGCAAATTTACAAAAGGCGCAGTTTTGGCATCAGATAGTTTTTTTCCGTTTGATGACAGTGTAAAGTTGGCAGCCAAACATGGCATCGCGGCAATTGTCCAGCAAGGGGACTCGGTCAATGATAAACTATCTATTGCCGCGGCAGACAAAGCAAAAATTGCAATGGTATTTACTCACCGCCGCGCCTTCTGGCACTAGAGATTATTTTTTGTTACAATAAAAATATGGAAGGCATTCGAAAACACCAGACGATTTTAAAAATTCTCATCGCGATTGCAACGCTGGCACTAATTGCCGGATCACTGGGAACATTTCTTCTCCCGCTTCTGGGAACCTCACAATAGTAGTATAATCTTACTTACGAATAACCAATAACAAATAACCAATAACTTTTTATGGATTTAAAAACTCCTATCAGAAACGCCGGCGGTGTATACAAACGCTACGCAAATGCACTTGAAAAACTGGGAATTGTGACGTTTGAAGATTTTCTGTTTCATTTCCCTTCACGCTACGAAGACTACACACTCATTTCAAAAATCGCACAGGTGCAAGCAGGCGAAGTGGTAACTATTCAGGGAAACGTTACGTACATAAAAAATCAATACACAAGAAGCAGAATTACTATTCAAAAAGCAAAAGTTGCAGATGAAACGGGCGAGATAGATATCGTGTGGTTTAACCAGACGTATCTGACAAGAGCGATCCATGAAGGGGATATGATTTCACTCTCCGGCAAAGTTGACATGCAGCGCTTCACGCTGGTCATGCAGTCTCCCGACTACGAAATACTTACACCGGATGCCCAAGCACTTCACACAGGAAGGCTGGTGCCGATATACCCGGAAACACGCGGTATTTCTTCCAAATGGCTGCGCCGCCAGATATATAAAATCCTTTCAGAACAGAAACAAAATTTGATCGATTATTTACCTGAGGAAATTATTACAAAGCATGATTTCATGGGTTTTACGGATGCTTTGGAACAAATTCATTTTCCGAATTCGCAAGAAAAGGCTTTACATGCAAGAAATCGACTTGCTTTTGACGAACTTTTCTTACTCCAGCAAAAAGCGCTCCATAGAAAAGCCGATTGGCAAAAAAACTACATCGCTGCGCCGTTTGCCCTCAAACCGCACCTCCAAAAAATAGAAGAATTTTTGCACTCTCTTCCCTTTGAGTTAACAAACGCGCAGAAAAAAGCCGTTGATCATATTCTAAGTGATATTACTTCAGAGCATGCAATGAACAGGCTTCTGGAGGGAGACGTGGGAAGCGGAAAAACAGTGGTTGCGACCATTGCGATGTATCTTGCATTTTTAAACGGCTTTCAGTCGGTTCTGATGGCACCGACCGAAATTCTGGCACAGCAGCATTTTGCAACCGTTACAAACTTGCTGTCAAAATTCGGCGTAAAAGTCGGTCTGGCAACCGGAAGTAAAAAGCTTATGGCAAATAACACATGGCAAATGGATAAAAAACTATCAGCTATAAGCAATAAGCCATACGCCGGCGATATTCTGATCGGTACCCATGCAGTTTTACAAAAAACCATTGCATTTGATAATCTGGGCCTTGTTATTATTGACGAACAGCAGCGATTCGGCGTAGAGCAACGCGCGGTGATACGCGCAAAAGGCAAAAATCCGCATCTTCTTACCATGACCGCAACACCCATTCCCCGAACTGTCGCATTAACAATGTATGGCGATTTGGATTTGTCTTATCTTGATGAAATGCCAAAAGGTAGACGCCTTATCAAAACGTGGCTCGTACCATCAGAGAAACGATTAAACGCGTATGAGTGGATTAGAAAACAGATTAAGGAAACACAAAGTCAGGCGTTTATTATTTGCCCCTTTATCGAAGAGTCGGAAAGTATGCAAACGGTTAAAGCTGCTACAAAAGAATATGAACATTTAAAAACTGATATTTTTCCGGATTTGAACTTGGGTCTTTTACACGGAAGACTGAAGGCAAAAGAAAAAGATACAATTTTATCTGAGTTTCGAACCGGTAAATTTGATATTCTTGTCGCAACGCCGGTGGTTGAGGTAGGAATTGATATTCCCAATGCAACGATTATGGTAATTGAAGCGGCCGACCGGTTCGGGCTATCGCAACTTCATCAACTGCGCGGCAGAGTGGGCAGGGGAGAAAAGCAGTCGTATTGTCTTTTGTTTACGCAAACAGAAAATCAGCAGTCGGCACAGCGCTTAAAAGCAATGGAAACGATGCATGTAGGCGCAAAGCTTGCAGAACTTGATATGCATATTCGCGGCAGCGGTGACATTTACGGCGTCATGCAGCATGGCAAAAAACTTTTGAAAATTGCCGACTTTTCAGATGCGACGCTTATTGAAAAAGCAAAGGAGGAAGCAAAGAATATTTTTCCTCAAATCAAAAACTATCCCCTCCTTGCCCAAAAAATAAAAGAGGCAGAAGACAAAAAAGTAAGCCCCGATTGATTTATTTTTTGAGGACTTTTTTAATTGTCTCTGACAGATCGGAGAGATCAAAAGGCTTAGGAATAAATCCGTCCGCTTTGATTTTCTTACTCACTTCACGGGCATCGGGATGACCGGAGAGAAGGACAAGAGGAATGAGTTTTGTTTTGGGATTTTTGCGCAAATTTGCCGCGACCGTGTGCCCGTCGGTTCCGGAAAGTAACACATCAAGAAGAATAAGATCGGGTAAAAAACTTTTCAGCGTTTTTGCAAGTGCCCCCGCATCGGTAAGAGATTTAACAATATACGATTCCAGTTCAAGAACCGTTTGCAAAGTATCGGCAATAGCCGCGTCATCATCTATAACTAAAATCTTTTTTGACATCATCTTATTGTACTACAAACACGCTACTTTTTTAATTTGGGAAGACAGATAGTGACAGCAGTACCGTGCCCAAGCTTTGAGTTAATTTCTATAGTTCCCCCATGCTCATCAACAACTTCTTTTGCCAGATAAAGCCCCAGCCCCAGTCCTTTTGAAGTTTTATCAGCTTTATAAAATCTTTGAAAAATTCTTGAAAGATCTTTTTTTTCGATTCCTTTTCCCCAGTCTGAAATTTTTATGATCAGATAGTTTTTCTCATGAGTCAAAGCAATCCTAACCGTTGATTTTTCAGATGAAAATCTGCCAGCATTGGTAAGAATATTTAAAATAACCTGTAAAAGTTTATCAAAATCACCTTGTACGAAATCGGGTTGTTTTCCCAGATTGTTTTTGAAAATAAGTTTGTGACTGGGATATATAAACGCAAAATCCATCATAGCGCGCTTGATGACAAGGTGCAACGAGCATTTTTTTAGACGGTAGTTAAGTTTTCCCGTTTTTACGTGCTCAACCTGCAAAAGTTCGTTCACCAAAAGTGTTACACGGTGTGTTTCAAAAAGCAATGTGTTTACCCATTGCAGTTTCGGGGATTTTCCCGCAGTAAGTGTACGTTTTATAATCTGCGCGTACCCATACACCGTAGTAAGCGGAGTTTTGATTTCGTGAGAGGCAAGAGAAATAAACGTGTCGCGTGCATCAAGTGCTTTTTTTATTTCCGTATACTGCTGATTTTTCTGGATAATAAGGGAGGAAAATAGTCCAAAAATTTTTAGAAGCCTAAGGTCT
>DATIIG010000122.1:0-9819 GCA_035479835.1 Saccharimonadales bacterium (SeqCode)
AACGCAGCATTTTTATATGCTTCAACTTCGGAAGTTTACGGCGACCCCAGCGTTTCTCCGCAGCCGGAAACCTATTTCGGTAACGTCAACCCCAATGGTATTCGCTCCGTTTATGATGAAGGGAAACGCTTCGGGGAAGCAATGACCATGGCGTATGTAAGGAAGCACAATTTGGATGCAAGAATTATCAGAATTTTTAATACCTACGGCCCGCGTATGCAGGAAGATGACGGCAGGGTTGTTTCAAATTTTATCATGCAGACAATTCATAGTAGCCCTTTGACCATTTATGGAAACGGAGAACAAACGCGCAGCTTTTGCTACATTGACGATATGGTAGAGGGTATGAAAGCAGCGATGTTTTCACCAAACACAAAAGGCGAGGTTATCAATGTTGGCAATCCTGATGAGCGCACGATTAAAGAACTTGCTACAATGATTAAAGAGTTGACTCACGCGACATCGGAAATTGTTTTTGAGGATATGCCCGTTGACGATCCGAAGCAGCGTTTGCCCGATATCACAAAAGCAAAAAGTCTTCTCAAATGGGAGCCAAGAATTGCTTTGGAGGAGGGGTTGAAAAAAACAATAGACTATTTTAAAAATATATGAAAAAAGCAGTCGTAATCATCCCGACCTACAACGAAAAAGAAAACATAGAAAAACTTATCGGGATTTTGGATGATGAGGTTTTTCCCAAAATCACCGACTGGGACATGGCAATTCTGGTTGCGGATGATAATTCTCCCGACGACACGCAGGGAGTCGTCAAAAAACTCATGGAAAAATATAAAAACCTTGAGCTAAACGAGGGAGAAAAAGAGGGATTGGGCGCGGCATATATTCGCGCGATGAGCTACGCAGTTGAGAAAATGAATGCCGATGTCATGTTTGAAATGGATGCAGATTTTTTCCATGATCCGCAAAAAGTGCCGGAATTTCTCAAAAAAATTGATGAAGGTTTTGATTTTGTCATCGGCACCAGATACAGCGGCGGGGGTTCAATTCCTTCCAACTGGGCGCTTAACCGCAAATTTTTGTCGGTTGTGGGAAATTTGATTGTCAGAGTTGTCTTTACCAGATTCTACATTCACGACTGGACGGGCGGATATAGATGCATAAAAAAAGAAGTATTTTTGAAAGAAAAAGAAAAGCTTGCGCCGTTTAAAGGCTACCGGTTTCAGGTCGGGTTTTTATTTTCGGCGGTCAAAGACGGATTTAAAGTCGCCGAAGTCCCCTTTAATGCAACAGACCGGACTGCGGGAAGAAGCAAAATGGCAAGATCTGAAACGATTGTTGATACTTTAATGTATGTTTTTCAGGCGCGGTTTAAAGAACTTGAGCGTTTTATTAAATTTTTAATAGTCGGTGGAACCGGATTTATTGTTCAGGTTCTGTCGCAAGAGTTAGCGGTGCGCATCGGCGTTGCGCACGCGATTTCGGCCGGAATTGGCGCAGAAACGGCAATCATTGCTAATTTTTTGCTCAACAATTTCTGGACATTTCAGGATACTTTGAAAATGAAAGAAAAATCAAACGGATTTATTCGTCTGGTGAAGTTTAATATCACATCGGTCGGCGCGATTTTTCTTCAAGCCGCTGCAGTATATCTCGGAGAAAAAATATTGGGTGTTAATCTGCATTTGATTTTCATAACGGTGCCGACCCGCATCGCGGTTTTGTTCCCGACGATTATATTTCTTGTTATCCCGCTTAATTACATTATTTATAACAAAATCATCTGGAAAACTCAGCATCTCAAAAATGCAGACACTAAAGCGGCTTAAATACCACATCATTTTAATTCTTATTCTTGCAATCGGCGCGTTTTTGCGTCTTTATATGATTCGCGATTACCTCACGTTTCTCGGAGACGAGGGAAGAGATGTTCTTGTCGCGTACAATATTTTACACGGACACCTCACATTTTTGGGCCCGACTGCGTCGGTGGGCGGATTTTTTTTGGGTCCTATTTATTATTATTTCATGGCGCCGTTTTTATGGCTTTTCCACTACGATCCTGTCGGCCCGGCTGTGATGGTAGCGTTTTTTGGTATCGCGACAATCTGGCTAACATATCACATGGCAAGTGAGTTTTTTGGCAAAACGGCAGGAATTACCGCGTCATTTCTGTACGCTGTCTCGCCGCTGGTTGTTACGTATTCACATTCATCGTGGAATCCCAATCTCATGCCGTTTTTTTCTCTTCTTGCGTTGTATCTTTTGTACAAAGCGGTTGTGAAAGAAAGTTTTAAGCTGTTTCTTATTGTCGGCATTCTATTCGGAATTTTGATGCAGCTGCATTACCTTGAACTTTTTGTGGGCGCAGCGATTATGGTGTATGTAATTGCGTGTGAGTGGCACAAAAAAAAGTTGCAAAACATTATCAAAAACGGCGCTTTGCTGTTTATCGGATTTCTCATCGGCATGTCGCCGTTTCTTGCGTTTGAGGGGCGTCACGGTTTTCCCAATACCAAAAGTGTTTTTAATTTTATTTTTCACTCAGGCGAAACAGGCAGCGGCATGCATTTTTTTCAGACCGTGTATAATGTTTTTTCCAGACTCTTCGGGAGACTAATACTCAATTTCCCAGCTGATGACAAACTGAAAATGTATTCTTCCTCAACACTTCAAATTTGGATGTACGCAAGCATCGCCTTGGGGCTTTTTAGTATCGGAATTTTTCTTTATCAGTACAAACGTGTTTTTTCAAAAACCGCAAAGTCCGCAGCGGGGCATGTTAATTTTTATAAATATACTATTATTTTTCTCTGGCTGTTTTTCGGAGTAGTGCTTTTCGGGTTTTACAAAAAATCTATTTATGATTATTATTTTGAGTTTATGTTTCCGCTGCCGTTTTTGCTTATCGGCAACAGTCTGCAGTTTCTGTTTAGAAAAAAACTGCCGTTTCAAATTGTCGCAGCGGTTTTGTTTGTAGCTTTGGCATTTTTAAATTTGCGAACGCCGCAGTTTGTCCAGTCGGCAAACGGACAACTGCAAAATACCGAGGATATCGCAAAATTTGTGTTGGACAAAACAGATAACAAGCCCTTTAATTTTGCGCTCATTACCGGAGGAAATTCGGATCACGCGTATCGTTATTTCTTTACGATCTGGGGGCATCCGCCTGTGACTATTCAAAATCCGCAGGTGGATCCGGATAGAAAAACCGTTACGCAACAACTTATGGTTGTTTGTGAGTTAAATCCGTGCGGCCCGCTTGGGTATTCATTGTATGAAGTAGCGGGCTTCGGCCGCGCGGATATTACGGGACACTGGCATGTAATTGTAGTTGATGTTTACAAACTGGTGCACTATAAAGGGAAATAAAAAACACTAGCTTTCCTGAAGATGACTGGGATCATTGAGTTTATATCCTTCACCTTTGATTGCAACTATAATAGACGGATTTTGTCCGTAGTCATGAATTTTACGTCTTGTTTGCATAACATAACCAGAAAGCTGGTAAGGGTAGAAAAAAGGATCCAGCCCTGCTAATAATTTGCTCTCTTTTACAGCTTGAATAAGATTGGCATGAGAAACGAGTTCGTTTGGAGTTTCAGATAATTTTTTTAATATGGCATCTTCCATAGAAGACAAAACAATATTGCCAAAACGTCCTCGTATCGCAGGTTTACTATCTTCGCTGACAAATTCGTAAGGCGGGCGAATTACCCGGGGATCATCTATCTCCGAAATTTCAGCAACAAATTTGTAAAATAATTGATAAATGTCCGAATATTTTTTTCTGTTAGTAAAAACAGATTCCAATGGAAAATTTAAAACTACATTCTCTTTTGGCATAGACGGGAAGTATATCAAATTACAAATCTTCTCACAAGATTTGGAGTTTGACTAGTGAGCGTAAATAAACTAAACTATCTTACCTCTATGTTGGCTATCAAAAATTTCCGGGTTTCGGTTGCGGATAAGCAGATTTTGAAGGGTATTGATTTAGTTATTAAGCCCGGTGAAGTGCACGCTGTTATGGGGCCAAACGGCGCGGGAAAAACAACACTTGCGATGGCGCTTATGGGTAGTCCGGGCTACAGTATTAAGAATACAGTATCAAGTATCAAATATACATTGAACGGGAAGGACGTTTTGAAGTTATTGCCGGAGCAGAGAGCAAGAGAAGGACTTTTTGTCAGTTTTCAGCAGCCGGTTGAGATAACAGGCGTTTCGTTTTTGGCATTCCTTCGAACCGCGAGCAAAGCGTTATATCCTGAGGCGAAAATTCCGCTTTCGGAGTTTAAAATAGAAGTGAAAAAAGCACTTGCCGCGGTTTCTTTGAGTGAGGATTTCATGCAGCGCTCGCTCAATGAAGGATTTTCCGGAGGAGAAAAAAAACGCGCGGAAATCGCGCAGCTTTTAGTACTCAAACCCAAATTCGCAATTCTTGATGAAATTGACTCGGGACTTGACGTGGACAGTCTTAAAATTGTCGCCCATGCCGTAAAAACGGTAGTTAAAAAACAAAACATGGGAGTACTTCTTATCACGCATTATCAGCGAATTCTGCATTTTCTCAAACCCGACTATGTCCACGTGCTCATTGACGGAAAAATAAAAAAATCAGACGGAATACGACTTGTTCGGCAAATCGAAAGGAGCGGATACGCAGCAATTTAACCTCAATTATCAATTCGGTTTTTTTGACGACATAAAACCGTTTTACTCAACACCAAAAGGTTTGTCGGAAAAAATAGTGCGAGAAATTTCGTACATGAAAAAAGAACCGGAATGGATGCTCCAAAGACGACTCGCAGCGCTTCAGATTTTTTATAACAAGAAAATGCCGATGTGGGGCGGGGATTTGAGCAAAATTAATTTTGACAATATTTATTACTACGTAAAACCCACAGAAAAACAGGCGACGTCGTGGGAAAATCTTCCCAAAGAAATTAAAAACACGTATGATAAAATCGGCATTCCGGAAGCGGAGAAAAAATTTCTTGCGGGTGTGGGCGCGCAATATGACTCGGAGATGATTTATCACAGCATTTCAAAAATGCTTTCCAAAAAAGGCGTAATTTTCTGCGATACTGATACCGCGCTTCAAAAATATCCTGAAATCTTCAAAGAGTATTTCGGCAAAATTATTCCTGCCGGCGATAATAAATTCGCGGCGCTTAATACCGCCGTATGGAGCGGGGGAAGTTTTATTTATGTTCCCAAAAATGTCCATGTTGAACTTCCTCTTCAAGCATACTTTCGCATCAACGCAAAAAACATGGGGCAGTTTGAGCGGACACTGATTATTGCAGATGAGGGAAGTTATGTTCACTATGTTGAGGGATGCACCGCGCCGATTTATACAACCGACTCTTTACACTCGGCGGTTGTTGAAATTCTGGTGAAAAAAGGCGCCAGGGTTCGCTATACAACTATTCAAAACTGGAGCAAAAACGTTTATAATCTTGTCACCAAGAGAATGTTTGTTGAGGAAGAAGGGTTTGGAGAATGGATCGACGGAAATTTAGGATCACAGTTGACGATGAAATATCCGTCGGTGTATCTCAAAGGCAGAAAAGCTCGTGGAGAAGTTTTGTCGCTTGCCTTTGCCGGAGCAAATCAACATCAGGACGCGGGCGGGAAAGCAATTCATTTAGCTCCCGAAACATCATCGGTGATTACATCAAAGTCTGTCAGTAAAGACGGCGGCAGAACGTCGTATCGCGGTTTGTTAAAAATTGCAAAAGGCGCAAAAGATAGCAAATCAACGGTGCGCTGCGACGCACTCATTCTTGATCCCAAAAGCCGCGCGGATACCTACCCGACAATGGAAATTGATGAAGAAAAAGTGACAGTCGGACACGAAGCGTCGGTTTCAAAAATCGGAGAGGAGCAGTTATTTTATTTTCAAAGTCGTGGGATTTCGCAACAACAAGCAGAGGTTATGATTGTGAACGGATTTGTAGAGCCGATCGTCCGCGAACTACCTATGGAGTACGCGATAGAGTTGAATCGTTTAATACAACTTGAGATGACAGGCGCTGTTGGATGAATTATTTGCTCACATGCGAAAATTTTCTTGTTTTCATTGCGCTGGGTTTTCTTAAAAGTACGTTTAAAGCTTGAGTAGAGATCGTTCAGAATGTATGTTCTGTGTTTTAGCTCAGAGAAAACAGAGAAAATTTTACATGTTTCGCAAACATTAATATGGTAAAAAAAATAGTTGTCAAAAAAAACGAAGAAAAGATTTTTCCGTTTGTGTGGATCGACGGGAAAGAAAAAGAGGTTTCCATTAACGCGACGCTTTTGGAAGGCGCGAGTTTGCAGATTTTGGGAGTTTTTTTGGGAACCAAAAACAATGCAATGACATTTAATACCAATGTTGTTCATAAAGGCAAAAAAACAAAAAGTCTTACCACGCTTCGCGGCGTGTTTCTCAACAATTCATCGTTTAATAATGACGGTATGGTGCATATCAAAAAAGGAGCAAGCGGAGCGGACGGGTACTTTACATCAAAAATTTTACTCTTTGACGACGCAAAAGGAAGAAGCGTTCCTTCTCTGGAAATTGACGAGAATGATTTGAAAGCCGGTCACGCGTCAACTGTCGGAAGACCGGACAAGGAGCAGCTTTTTTATCTGCAAAGTCGGGGGCTGAGTGAAAAAGAAGCGGAAAAACTTATTGTGTCGGGATTTTTTGAGCCGATACTTTTGATGTTGCCAAAAAATGATCAGGAAAAAACAAGAACGCAGCTTGCTGCCGCGATACAATGAAAAATTTTAAAAAAGATTTTCCTATATTTAAACAAAAAGTAAACGGTAAGCCGCTGGTTTATCTTGACTCCGCAGCGACATCGCAAAAACCGCAAACGGTAATTGACGCGATTAATGATTACTACAGCACCTATAACGCAAATGTCAGACGCGGACTCTATCCGATGAGTGAGAAGGCGACTGCAAAGGTAGAGGAAGTTCGCGAAAAAGTCAGAAAATTTATTAATGCGAGATCAATAGAAGAAATTATTTTTGTCCGCAACGCGACAGAAGCAATAAATTTGGTCGCATATAGTTTTGCGTCGCACAATATAAAAGCGGGGGATGTGATTACGACAACGCTTATGGAGCATCACAGTAATTTCGTTCCGTGGCAGCAGATTGCAAAAGATAAAAAGGCGAAGTTTGATGTTTTGGACATTGATAACAATTACCATGTAAAATTTTCTTCATATAACTTTAAAAATACAAAACTGCTTGCAATAACGCATGTATCAAATGTTCTGGGAACAATAAATCCTGTCAAAGAAATTATCAAAGCTTTCAGAAAGCAAAATCCGAAAGGCGTAGTTTTGGTTGACGCGGCGCAATCGGTACCGCATATGAGCGTTGACGTTGGGGATTTAGATTGTGATTTTCTCGTTTTTTCCGGACATAAAATGATGGCAGGAACGGGAGTCGGAGTATTGTACGGAAAAAAAGAAGTGCTTGAGAACATGCCGCCGTTTCTTTACGGCGGAGAAATGATACGAGAAGTAGGCCTTAAGAGTTCGAGTTTTGCTCCTCTGCCGCAGAAGTTTGAATCGGGAACGCCCTCAATTGCCGATATCATAAGCCTGGGTACTGCGATTGATTATTTAGAAAAGATCGGTATGGGTAAAGTCAGAGAACACGAAAGAAAGCTTATGGCATATGGTTTATCGCAGATGAAGAAAATTAAAGGAATAAAAATTTACGGGCCGACTGATTTAAAAAACCGTGGAGGCGTTATCAGTTTTACTTTGGAAAATATTCATCCGTATGATGTCCGACAAACTCTGGGCGAGCTGGGACTTTGTGTACGTGCCGGTCATCATTGTACCATGCCCTTGCATAGAAGTTTGGGGCTTATGGCAACTACACGGGCAAGTTTTTATATTTATAATGATGAGAAAGACATCGATGCGTTGATAAAAGGACTTTTGGAAATACAAAAAATGTTCAGGAAAAAATAATTACTTCAGATCCGGACACAAATCTCCCAGAGGGCAATCTTTGCAGACGTGAGGACGGGCGGGGCAATATTCTCTGCCGAAATATGTGAGCATGTTGGGAAAATCAATCCAACTAACCTTGGGAACCAGTTTCATTAAATCAAGCTCAATTTTTACCGGATCTTTTTGATCGGTTAGTCCGAGTCTTTGGGACAGTCGCATGACATGCGTATCGACAACAATTCCCGCCGCAATTTCGAATGCATTTCCCAAAACTACATTTGCGGTTTTTCTCGCGACTCCGGGAAGTGCGTCAAGTTCTTCCATTGTTTGGGGGACTTTTCCTTTATATTTCTCATCAATAATTTTTGCGCAAGCTTGAATATTTTTTGATTTGTTGTAATGAAAATTAACGCGTTTAACCGCTGCGTCAATTTCTTCAAGAGGCGCGTCGGCAAAATCTTTGGGAGTTTTATATTTTTTAAAAAGTTCGGGAGTAACTTGATTAACAGTTTTATCTGTTGCTTGCGCTGAGAGAATTGTTGCGACCAAAAGTTGAAATGGCGTTTTGTAGATTAGCGCGGTGCGGGGGTGCGGATATACTTTTTTAAGACGCTTGATAATCTCCTTAACCTTTTCTTCGCGTTTCATTACCGTATTATAACATTTCCTTGACGTTTGGGAGTATAATAAAAGTAATGATTAGCGTGGTAAAAACCGATTATGTTCTTTTTGACAGCGGAGGACAGGATATAGGTGATATTGTCGGCGATACGATTGATCAGCTTGTCGGCGGCTGCTTCCCGGTCTTACTCGGATTATTTCTTTTTTCCACCGCAGTAGTAATAAAAATTTATCAAACAGTTTTTCACTAAGTTCTGCATGCAAAATACACTTTACCGCGAAGAAATACTTGAGCATTACAGACAGCCGCTTAATTTCGGCACGCTTTCTCCTTCTGATAAGTCGTCGCGGCAGTTAAATCCCTTCTGCGGAGACGAAATAGCAATGTCGGTAAAATTTGCCGGGAATAAAGTTTCTGAGATTATGTTTGATGGAGCAGGATGCGCAATCAGTGTTGCTGCTTCATCAATTTTAACTGATTTTGCAAAAGGAAAGACAAAATCCCAATTGACAAAAATGAGCGACTACGATATGCTAAAACTACTTGGAGTCGATGTATCGGAAACAAGAAAAAAGTGCGCACTTTTGGGATTTTCGGTACTGAAAGATTGTTTAGTTTAATATGCCATATAAAGTAAAAGTTGACAGAACGCTTTGCATCGGGGCAGCCAGTTGCGTTGCTGTCGCGCCCAATACGTTTGAGCTGGATGCAGAGGGAAAAGCAGTTATCAAGAAAAAAGACGGCACAATGAGTTCTGATTTTGTAAATTACACGGATATTAACGATCAGGAAGCAAATATAATGAACGCGGCACGTTCATGTCCGGTGAACGCGATTGTGATCGTGGAAGTTGATGAGCAGGGAAAAGAAATAAAACAAGTCTGGCCCGCATAATCCCAGTTACTCTTTCCAATCTCCCCTCAAAGTAGTAAAATAAATACATGACGGATCTTCAGTGGGCGATCGGCGGCGAGGCCGGTTACGGCATCATGACAACGGGCATGATGACGGCAAAAATCTTCACGCGTTTGGGCTTATCGGTCTTTGATTATGTCGAATATCCCTCACTTATCCGCGGCGGACACAATGTATATTATGTCAGAGGCAGCGACGAGCAGATTTTTTCTCAAAAACAACCGATAGATATTCTGGTTGCACTCAACCGCGAAACTATTGATAGACACAAAAAAGAATTATCTCCCACTGCCGCGGTTTTGTACGATCCCAATGTCACAAAGGTCGAAGCAGGCGAGTTTAATCAGGGAGTTTTGC
>DATIIG010000123.1:0-2059 GCA_035479835.1 Saccharimonadales bacterium (SeqCode)
TATGGTTTACCTCGCCGGAGCTTTAGCGGAGGCGGGCCACTTCGAAATCATGATTGATCCTTCCATCTCATCGGTTTTTAATTTCTGATAAATCTCCTCCGTCACAAACGGCATGAACGGATGAAGAAGTTTCAAAAGAATTATGAATAATAAATTAAGAATTATGAATGAATTTTCATCAATTCTATTTTTCACATCTTCTATATATACATCCGCAAACTCGTGCCATACGAATTCATACAGTCTTTCTGCTGCCAAGTTGAACTGAAAACTGTCAAGGTATTTTGTGACTTCTTGTACAAGCTCATCTGTTTTTTTAATCCACTCCTTGTCCGTTTCACTCGTGGCAATTTTCTCCAATTCGTCCATGTTTTGCGTTTTTAGTTTTGAGTTTTGTGTTCGGTTCATATCAATAAACCGCGCCATGTTCCAGAGTTTATTTGCAAAATGTTTCATTCCCTGCACCTTTTGCTCATCAAACATGACGTCATTTCCCCCGGCCGCTCCAAATATAAGTGAAAACCGAAGCGCATCGGTTCCGTACTTTTCAATCATAACAAGCGGGTCAACGCCGTTGTTGAGCGACTTGCTGAATTTTCTTCCCTGCTTATCTCTGACAATTCCGTGCAAAAAAACGGTGTGAAACGGAATATCTCCGAGCAAAAATCCGCTCATTAAAATCATTCGCGCAACCCAGAAAAAAAGAATTTCATAACCCGGCATCATAACCGATGTGGGGTGAAATGTTTTTAAATCATCTGTCCTCTGCGGCCAGCCAAGTGAGGAAAACGTCCACAGTCCCGATGAAAACCACGTATCAAGTGTGTCGCTGTCTTGCTCCCATCCTTCTCCCTGCGGAGGCTCTATTCCAACATACCTCTCCTCTCCCTTATACCAAACAGGAATTTGGTGTCCGTAAATAATCTGGCGAGAAATACACCAATCCCGTAGATTATCTATCCAGTGAAAGTACGTTTTTTCAAATCGGTTTGGAAGAATTTTAATAGCACCTGATTTTACTGCGTGTGTCATGATCTGCTTGAGCGTGGTTTTTGAACCTGACGCAATACCCGGAATTTTTGAGTTTTCCAATACAAACTCTTTATTTACATCAACAAACCATTGCCGTTTTATCTGCGGCTCGATCACTCCCCCGCCGCGGTAGTTTGTCGCAATACTGTGGATATAATGTTCATCAACTTTCACAAGCAGTCCTTTCTGTTTTAATTTCTCAACGATCAAAGGCCGTGCTTTTTTAATATGCTGCCCGGCAAACTCTTTTGCAATGGGGAGTAAAATCCCCCGATCGTCAATGATCCGCTCAATATCAAGCCCGTGGCGCTGAGCAATTTCAAAATCAATTTCAGAATGCGCGGGCGTAATCGTCATCACACCGCTTCCTATTTCTGGATCAACTGCCTTATCTTTAATAACGGTGGTCATAATCGGGCCGTTTATCCATTCAACTTCCATGGTTTCACCGTGTTTGTATTTTGCATAGCGTTTATCCTCCGGATGCATGACAACATATTTATCGCCGAACTTTGTTTCAGGCCTGACAGTTCCGATGACAAAGGGACCGTATTGAAAATAGTAAAACGGGTCCTTTTGCTCTCTATATTCGATCTCGTCATCGGCAACGGTTGTTTGGGATTTAGGGTCCCAGTTTACAATCCGGTCTCCTCGATAAATAAGCCCCGTGTCATACATTTTTTTAAATGCGGTTCGCACCGCGATTTCCCGTTTTTCATCGAGGGTAAATGCGAGCCTATCCCAATCAAGAGAAAGTCCGAGTTTGTGCAGTTGCCCCAGAATTGACGCTTGGTTTTCCAGCGCAAATTTTTGAATCATTTGGAAAAACTCAACACGTGAAAAATCATGACGGGACTTTTTTTCTTTTGCGTGAAGGTCTTTCTCAAATTTTGCCTGCGTTGCAATTGCGGCATGGTCGGTTCCGGGAACCCACAGCGTCTTTCTCCCCCTCATTCGCTGATACCGGAGAATAATATCCTGCAACGTTTCCTCAAACGCGTGTCCCAGATGCAATACCCCGGTAGAT
>DATIIG010000124.1:0-2845 GCA_035479835.1 Saccharimonadales bacterium (SeqCode)
AAATCCAGAATTGTCGTATCTTTCATTTTTTTCTTTGTATTATCCATTTTCCTCCTTTATTTCTGTTCCTGTAACTGCCGGCGCGCTGCTTTCCGTACTCACCTGCGCATCCAAACTAATCGTTTCCTGCAATTCTTTTGCTTCTTTTTCTACTTTTTCCGAAATCTGCTCATCGGCAATTGCCTGCGGCAGCGGCTCCGTCAAAAGCGGCTCTGCTGAAACCATAGCGCCCTGCGGAATGACATTAAGCCCCAGTGCTTGGAGTTCTTTAATAAGAACTTTAAACGACTCCGGAACTTTGGGTGTTGGGATATCAACGCCTTTGACAATTGCCTCAAATGCTTCCGCACGGCCTTTGATATCATCGGCTTTGATGGTAAGCATTTCCTGCAAAATATATTTTGCGCGGTGTGCTTCAAGTGCCCAGACTTCCATTTCTCCAAGTCTTTGTCCTCCCATTTGCGCTTTTCCGCCCAAGGGCTGCTGCGTAACCAAAGAGTACGGGCCTGTTGAGCGTGCGTGCGTTTTATCCTCGACCATGTGAATAAGTTTCATCATATACTCAATTCCCACAACTACCGAATTTTCATATGCGTCCCCTGTTCTGCCGTCATACAGTGTTGCTTTTCCGTCTTCGGAAAGATTGGTAACTTTCAGTTGACTAACAATTCTGTCTTCGCTGATTTTTTCAAACACCGGCACGCCGACTTTTATTCCTTGCTTTATCGCGGCAAGTCCCAAATGAGCTTCCAAAAGCTGTCCTAAGTTCATACGTGCAAGTACGCTGATAGGCGAAATGATGATATCAACCGGTGTTCCATCGGAAAGGTAGGGCATATCTTCTTGAGGTAAAATTTTTGAAATAACGCCTTTGTTTCCGTGTCGTCCCGCAAGTTTATCTCCGACAACAACATGGCGAAACTGTGCAACCTCAACAATAATTTTTCGGAGTGTTCCCGGATCAAGTTCATCGCCTTTTTTCCGGTCTAAAATTTCAACATGAATAACCGTTCCCCGCTCGCCGTGCGGCATGCGAAGTGATGTATCGCGAACTTCACGTGCTTTTTCTCCGAAAATTGCTCGGAGCAGGCGCTCTTCCGCGGTTAACTCCGTCTCGCCTTTTGGCGCGATTTTGCCGACCAAAATATCACCGGGTGATACTTCACTTCCCACTACCACAATGCCGTCTTCATCAAGACTTGCCAGATCTTCTTCCGAAACATTGGGGATGTCGCGCGTTGTTTCCTCAGGTCCGAGTTTGGTGTCAACAACCGATGCTTCGTACTTTTCAATATGAATAGACGAAAGCACATCTTCTTTGACGAGTCTATCCGAGATGACAATTGCGTCTTCATATCCCAAACCGTCAAATGAAGCGTACGCAATAAGCAAATTTTGCCCGAGAGCCAACTCGCCGTTATCGGAAGATGGTCCGTCAACCAAAAGATCTCCTTTTTTCACTTTGTCTCCTGTTGAGACCATCGCGCGCTGGGTATAAGAAGTTGCTTGTGATGTTCTTTTGAATGAATCGATCGGAAATGTCAGTTCATCCCGTTTTCCTTTTGCACGAATAACAACTTGTCGTGCGTCGGCTGAAACGATTTCGCCGTCAAACGGCGCTTTCACCACGCGTCCCATAACTTCCGCAACAATCTGCTCCATGCCGGTTCCAACAACCGGGCTTTGGGGTTTGACAAGCGGCACTGCCTGACATTGCATGTGCGTTCCCATAAGCGCTCTGTTTGCCTCGTCATGACTGACCATGGGAATAAGCGAGGCTGCCGTTCCTACAACTTGTCGCGGTGTCGTGTCAACGAATTCGATTTTTTCTTTTTCAATTTCAATAAACTCGCCTTTGTACCGCGCCGGCACGCGCTCTGTCATAATAGTGTCATCATCCAGCAATATTCCCGCGTGGGTAACATAGTGCTCGCGCTCGTCATCGGCCGACATATAAACGATCTCATCGGTTGCTTTGGTGAGCGTTTTTCCGCCGCGTTTTTGCTGCTCTACTTTTCGATACGGTGCTTCCAGAAAACCGAAATCATTCACTCTACTATAGAGAGCCATATATGTTACCAAGCCGATATTGGGACCTTCAGGGCTACGGATGGGGCAAATTCTGCTGTACTGAGAGCTATTGATATCACGAATTGAAAACGCCGCGCGCTCTCTGCTGATGCCGCCTGATCCCATAACGGTTAAGCGGTTTAAGTTATCAATTTCGGAAAGCGGATTTGTTTGGTCAAGAATAGTTGAAAGCTGCGATGTCCGGTAAAATTCATTCATTGATGCCATGATCGGGCGAGCGTTAATAAGCCCTGAGACAGAGGGAGGAATATCGGGCTGAATAAGACTCATGCGCTCTTTGATACTTCGCTCCAGTCGAAGGACTCCGACTCGAAACGCCGTTGTCGCAACAAGTTCTCCCACACAGCGAACGCGTCTGTTTGCAAGGCTGTCTATATCATCAACACCGTCTTTTCCCTGCGACAGTTCAATAAGAAAACTAATTGCTCCGACAATATCGTCAATACTCAGTACGCGTGTTTCTGTGGGGTTAAACCCGGGCGTACCGGAGAGTTTTTTGTTCATTTTGTATCTTCCCACTGCTCCCAAATCGTAGCGGCGATTGTTGAAAAACATTCCCATGAAGTTTTCTTTTATTTTGTCAAGAACAATCGGCTCGCCCGGATGCATTTTTCTGAAAATTTCAATCAAAGCGTCATTTGAACCGGCGGTTTCATCTTTTGTCAGGGTGTTTTCAATAAATGATGTTTTTCCGTCGCCTTCCAAAGTAGCAAAACGCTCTTTTATATTTTCATTGCTTGAAATGCCGATTGCG
>DATIIG010000125.1:0-6041 GCA_035479835.1 Saccharimonadales bacterium (SeqCode)
ACAATGGCGATGAACCTATATCAAAAAACGACGGTCAGGCAGCGCCAATGCAAGCAACACCGGTTGCGATGCCTGTTGCGCAAAGTATTGCGTCTCCCACGGAAAACGTCGCGGGAATTCTGGACATTCAGCCCGAAGGTCACGGATTTTTGCGCCCGAAATTTACACCCTCCAGTCGAGACATTTATATTTCCCAGTCGCAAATCCGCCGATTTTTGCTGCGCCCCGGCGATTTTGTACAAGGTGTTGGAAGACCCCCCAAAGACAACGAGCGGTATTACGGGCTTTTAAAAGTTGAAAAAGTCAATGATTTGGCGGCAGACGACTCGATAAAACGGCCGCATTTTGACGACCTTACTCCCATTTATCCCAAAAAACAAGTTACCTTAACAACCGGTCAAAAACCGATTTCAACCCGCATCTTGGATCTTATCGCGCCGATCGGATTCGGGCAACGCGGCATGATTGTTTCACCTCCCAAAGCCGGCAAAACAACAATTCTCAAAGAAATCGCCGCAGGTATTTCCAAAAACTTTCCCAAAGTGCATCTTATGGCGGCTTTGATCGGGGAGCGGCCTGAAGAAGTCACCGATATCAGTATGTCGGTCAAAGGCGATGTGGTTGCCTCAAATTTTGATGAACCGCCGGAAAATCAAACACGAGTTGCCGAAATTACCCTTGACCGGGCAAAGCGGCTTGTTGAAATGGGCGTTGACGTTATCATTTTGCTTGATTCAATTACCCGTTTGGCGCGCGCGTACAATTTGTCTATTGCTCCCTCAGGCAGAACACTCTCGGGAGGATTTGATCCGGCAGCTCTCTGGCCGGCAAAGCGCTTTTTCGGCGCCGCAAGAAATTGTCAGGAAGGCGGCTCTCTCACAATCATAGGTACCGCGCTTGTTGAAACAGGTTCACGGTTGGATGATTTAGTATACGAAGAGTTCAAAGGCACGGGCAACATGGAGCTTCACCTTGATCGCCGTTTGGCAGACAAGAGAATTTTCCCGGCAATCAATATTGAAAGGTCCGGAACCAGACAGGAAGAGCTGTTGATTGATGAAAAGGATCTCAAAAAGATTGTCACCATGCGCCGAATGCTTGATATGCTCGGCCCAGACGAGCGAACAGCGGCGCTGATTGAGCGGCTGATGAAAACAGAAACAAACGAAAGCTTCCTCGAAGGCCTCGGCAAAGCGTAAAGTGGATCGTTGACAAACCATTTTTACCGTGTTATAGTGCCACATAGTATGGCATACGGTCAAAAAGAAGGACTGGAAATTCTGCCAAAAGGTTTTTTTCAAGAAGGAGTTCTAGGCGATATTTTCCCCCAATCTGCATTTGATGTATCACATGAAAGGCAAAGGCCCACGCTTACCATGCCAACAAATCCTGAAATGGCTACCGTTGTGTGGGGAAGCGTTTTGGAGGGATGGGCAAAAGCATCTTCGCTTGACAGAGAGGGTATTATATTCACAGTTGCTGATTGTGATTGGACTGAAGAAGAAACAAAGGAGCCTATGTCGGACGTGAATGGAGAACCTTTATCGGGAATGTTGGTATATGTGCCGGAGCAATTCAAGGGAAAAGAAGGTCTTCTTCTTGCGAGTAGAATGTTCCCGGAGACACGAGCAAGTTGGAGTGTTGATGGAAAAATGTTAGTAGATGACGATACTGATAGGACGGGCTGGATCCAAGTAGAACAGAGCCTTGAAGCGCCAAATCGCAATACTACAGAAGAAGATTTAAGAAATCATGCAGAAAGTTATGGTTTTGATGGACAGAGGGAAATCACGTATATGCTTGCGTCTCGTATGAGCATGGAGTTAACCGGTCATTTTTTGGATGAAAATACATCATCGCGCCTTTTGGGAACTCATGTTAAAGGTAGGCCTGCTATAGCAGGGTATGTTGCCCGCGGTGATTTTTACGTTTATCCGAATATACTACCGCAAAATCCTACACCGTTGCAGGACGTGAAAAGTCCGGATGTCGGAGGCAGATTTGAGCGCACCAGAGAGGTAACAACCGCATATACTTCGCGGGTGCTCTTCCACATCTAGTGTTGATCAAGTCAAACTTGGTTTGACAAAAGGCCTCAAATTAGGTACCATTTCAACTTAGTATGCATCGATTTCTCACGCGCAAAAGCCACTCCATAACCCGTCTCGGAAAAGATTTTGCCGAGTTTGTCACATTCTTCTCCAAATACCTTCAAAAAAAAGTGATGAGTACGTCACTATTTCTTGAAGGCAACAAAAATCAGCTTGTAAAGTTTTTCATGATGAAGCGGGGACGCTACAACCGGCCGTTTTTGCACGTTGCCACCATCGGCGTTTTGGCTCTGGGAATTCTGGTGGCGCCCATTCTTGCCGAAACCTATCCGCTTTTTTCTCCCTCGCAAAATCTTGCAAAAATAACATCTCCACAAACTCCGCAGTCAATTATTGTGGGAGACAACGTGTTTCAAACCGAAATTTCTGAAAAACCAAGAGACAAAGTAATTACCTACACCGTGCAGCGCGGCGATACGATCTCAACAATCGCCAAAAAATTCTCAACTCCGAACAACCCGCTCTCGACCGATACGATTCGCTGGGCAAACGATTTAACTGATGACAGTATCACGGTGGGGGACACGCTCAAGATTTTGCCGGTTTCCGGAATAGCTCATAAGGTAGAAAAAGGTGACACAATATATTCAATTGCTAAAAAGTATAACACTGATCCGCAGAAAATCGTTGATTTTCCCTTCAACGACTTTGCAAATCCCGAAACATTTTCGCTGGTTGTGGGACAAATGCTGATCGTTCCAGACGGCATCAAGCCTTCGGAGCAGAATTTCATCAAGCCGCAGGTGTATATCGCCACAGGCCCGGTTCCGGTTGTTGGTGGAGGACTGACGTTTCCGGTTCATGGCGGCATTAGCCAGTTCTACAGCTGGTATCATCAGGGAGTTGACATAACCGATCCTGTTGGTACGCCCATTGTTTCCGCGCAAAACGGCACTGTTACCGAAGTTCACATAGGCACTTATGACGGAGGATATGGAAACAATGTCTGGATTTCAAACGGAGCGGGAATAGAAACGCACTACGCGCACATGCAAAATGTCAGCGTGTCTGTGGGGCAATCCGTAACCGGCGGCGCAACCACAATCGGCACCATCGGCTTAACCGGAAGAACGACGGGCGCTCACGTGCATTTTGAAGTACGAAAAGGCGGCAGTTTGGTAAACCCGATGTCATATCTTCAGTAGCGCTGAGTTCAGAATTGATTTCTCAGCGAATACTTGCTACTATATTCCCATTCTGAATTCTCAATTCCTTCTGGGCCTGTAGTTAAGTGGTAAAACGATGCATTCGCATTGCATAGGCGGGGGTTCGATTCCCCCCAGGTCCACCAACTGAATTGAGAATGGAGAATTGAGAGTTGAGAGCTGGATTAAGAGGCTGATTCAAGCAAAAATCCTTTGCCGCGCACGTATTTTATTGGCATTCCGGACTTATTGATACTACTTACTAATTTGGGTATCCAATTAACATCGCATTTCAATATTTCGGCAAGTTCAGTGCTCTTATAAGATTTTCCTGATGATAAAAGATGCAGGAGAAGGTCTTTCCTGCTGGAGTCCGCGGGCAGATCAAATTCTTTGATAACTTCCTTTAGTTCTATCCTCCTTTCGCGCAATTTTTTTCTCATTTGTTGTTGTTCTTCGGACTCCTCGCCATGAACTACTTGTTTAATTCTTGCAATTGCTTTATGTTGATTTTGTTTCACTTGATTTTGAGGCATATTGAGCACGCCGGCGGTTTCTGCCAGTGTTAAATCCCTTCCAAAACGCATTTCAAAAACAGCTTTTTGTTGGTTCGGTAGCGCTTGGGCAGCCTGATTAATCCGCTCCAGCTGTGCTCTCCTGTCTAAATCATCAGCTATCTCATCCATAGAACCGTCATAACCGACATATTCATTTTCAATATCATCCATAAAGGGAAGAGCGCTTCCTCTTTTTCTATAGTGCGTCACGATTTGATTACGCGCTATCCGAAACAGCCAAGCCGAGAAAGGAACATTCTCCCTCCACTGGAACCGGCCGATTGAATCCACCATTCGCAAAAACACCTCGGATGCAATATCCTCCGCGTCGTGCGGGTTGCCGCAATGAGCATAGCTGTAGCCAACGATCTTGGGCCAGTAGAAGTCAAAGATCGCGGCTTGTCCGTCCGGGTCTCCGGCTTTTGCTCTGTTGACAATCTGTGTTTGATTTTGAATAAAAGGATCATCAGGCGCGTCTTGCGCTACTTCGGGAATCGCCAGCGCTCTTCGAAGGGGCAGGGGTTCATCGGGAAGATTTCTTCTCAGCGGTTCATTTCCGGCAGTTACAGGGTTTTGCGGTGCTTCAGTAAATGCGGACGCGAGCTCTCTCATAACTGTTTTGATTTTATCATATCCAAGAACCGGCGTTAATAAGTCATACCTATAAAATCGCTCAATTGCATCAGATGCATATTTGAGGGTATAATACAATTCACCGGGGCCCGTGGTATACCGGTAACACGCCTCCATGGCATGGAGGAGTAAGGGGTCCGATTCCCCTCGGGTCCACCAAATGAATTGAGAATGGAGAATTGAGAGTTTGATAGCTGGGCAGGTTCGCAAATCAAACTGCTGCTTGCAATTTGGCTCCATTTCAACTATACTTGGGAAAAGAAGAACTCCGGAACAGGCAAAACATCTCTCTGGATTCTCGATAATAAACAAATCTAGTAATGGAATCCAGAACCCCTACAAACATTTCCCTTTCCTTTTTCATGATTTCTATTTCCATGGAAAATTTCAATTTGGGAGGAGGTGACAATCATGGCTTTTCAAGATAAAACATTAACATGTCGAGACTGCGGAAAGGAATTTACCTGGACCGCGTCGGAACAGGAATTCTATCAGCAAAAAGGTTTCCAAAACGCACCGGTTCGGTGTCCTGAATGTCGTGCTGCAAAAAAGCAACGAATGGACGGCGGACATGGTGGCAATGGTGGATCAGGTCCCAGACAATCGTTTGAGATTACCTGTGCACAATGTGGCAAAGCAGATACAGTGCCGTTTCAGCCCAGAGGCGATCGGCCGGTTCTGTGCCGCGACTGCTTCCGTAAACAACGGGAGGGACAGCAAGGATAATTACCTGGCTGAAGAAGACGCCGGAGGAGAAGGAATTTTCACCGGCGTTTTTTGTTGGGGAAGTTGCGCCGATGGCGTGCTTATTTCAAGCGGTTGCTGATTGCCTGTACCGGTCTGCGCGCCGCCATTTTCCGCCGCTGTCTTGCCGATTTTCTTCTGCAAACTGTCAATCTCCGCGTTTATTTGTTTAAGATTATTTGCATCGCTTGCAACGAGCGTTCGCACCGTCTGATACTGCGCAAGCGCGTTTTGCAAGTCGCCTTTTTGTTCATACGCGTGGCCGAGATTATAGTAGGCATTGGCATAATCATTTTTGAGACGAATTGCGATCAAAAACTGATTAATCGCGTTATCCCACTGCCCCAGCTGATAATAAATTCCTCCCAAGTTTACATATTCCTGCGGGTTGTTGGGATCAAGACCGATTGCCTGCTGGTTGGTCAAAACCGCAAAGGCGTCGGCATTTTGACCAAAACCGATTAAGTTTCGGTAGACGGATGAGAGATTTTGCCAGTTCAGAGCCGTAAGCGGGGAGAGGGTGGTAGCGGTTCGACCTGCATTAATTGACTGCTGAATAAGCGTATAAATATTTTGTTGCGTTTGCGCGCTTGGAGAGGAATTTTTAGGCTGAGACGCCGCCAAAGAGTTGGCAAGCGCGAGGTTCGTCTGCGAAAAAATACGGTAATACGCATCTCGGTATGGGAATGTATTGATGCTATTTGCTTGCTCCTGATATGTTTTGAGGCCATTATTTTGTTGAGCGGCAAGCAGTGAATTTTGAAACGATACATCCGAGAGGACATACCGTGTTGCAAAAAATCCGACAAGCGCTGTTACTAAAATCGAGGTAATAAAGAAAATAACCGGCA
>DATIIG010000126.1:0-1924 GCA_035479835.1 Saccharimonadales bacterium (SeqCode)
TATCAAATAATATATGGAGTTGATAAAAAATTTCGGATTTGATCCTGTTTTATTTGTGGCACAGATAATCAATTTTTTGATTGTTCTGTATATTCTCAAGAAATTTTTGTACAAACCTATACTTGAGACGCTGAAAAAGCGGAAAGAAACTATTTCTGAAGGTCTCAAGCAGGCGCAGGAAGGACGAAAGCTTCTTGAGGATGCTTCGGCACGGGAACGGGAAATTTTACAGGCCGCCCAACTTAACGCGCAAAAAATTGTTGATGATGCCCAAAAAAGCGCAAAAGAATTGGCTTTGAAAATGCAGGAGGACGCAAAGTTGCAAACACAAAAAATGATTGCCGACGCAAAAGAAGAAATTCAGCAGGACGCACGAGAAACAGAGAAGCGTCTTTTGACAAAAGTAAGTACGGTTGCAACAATGATGCTTGAAAAATCGCTCAAGAACTTATTCGGACCCGATGAGCAGAAAAAAGCATTGCAAAAAGCGGTAAAACAATTAAAAAAAGCGGATTAACTTTCTTTTTCTATGATTAAAAAACAATTAGAACAACTGGTCTCGCAAAGTTATACACAAAATAATCTCGACAGTGAGAAAGTGAGCGAAATCTCAAAAAATCTGAAAAGATCCGAGCTGAAACAATACATTAAGGCACTCAAGGCATGGGAAAAATCACACAGCGTTACCATTACGCTTCCCTCCCCGCTTGAGGATGATAGTGAGCACGAGCTTTTTGCAAATATATATCCTGATAAGAAGCTGATTTTTGTTTACGACCCGAAACTTTTGGTGGGAGTTAAAATAACAAATAATGATCTGGTTTACTCTGCGGATCTCAAAGATATTCTCGAAAATATTTCGCAGTATTTACACAACTGATATGGCTGACACAAATAAAATAATAAGCGACTTAGAAAAAAAACTTTCAACATTTTCCTCAAACCCGCAGGTCGAAAACGTCGGTGCGGTTGAGAAAAACAACGACGGTGTTATCGTGGCATCGGGACTTTCTCAGGCATTTATGGCAGAGGAAGTACAATTCAAAGACGGAACGATGGGAATGATTTTAAACCTTGATGAAGACAGCGTCTCAATTATTCTTCTGGGTCCGGGTGATCAAATCCGAGAGGGCGATAGCATCAAGCGAACGGGTAAAGCTTTGAGCATCAATGTTTCCGACTCGATACTCGGGCGCGTTGTCAATGCCGTAGGTCAGCCGCTTGACGGTAAGCCTGCGATCAAAAAAGGAAAAGACATGCCCCTTGAGAAAATCGCAGCAGGTGTGGTTGACCGAGAACCTGTTAATACGCCGATGAAAACAGGAATTAAAGCAATTGACGCGATGTTTCCGATCGGCCGAGGTCAACGTGAACTTATTATCGGAGACCGGGGTTTGGGAAAAACCGCAATCGCAATTGATACTATCATCAATCAGAAAGCGGTTTCGAAATCAAAAACGCAGCAACCTATGATTTGCGTGTATGTGGCAATCGGCCAAAAACAAAGCACGGTTGCTCAAATTATAGATAAGCTCAAACAAACAGGAGCAATGGATTATACTATTATAGTATCCGCCCCTGCCTCCGATCCTGCCGCGCTTCAGTATCTTGCCCCTTATGCAGGCTGCGCAATCGCTGAGTATTTTCTGGAAAAAGGTAAAGACGTGCTGGTGGTTTATGACGATTTGACCAAACACGCCTGGGCATATCGCCAGATTTCACTAATTCTCAAGCGTCCGGCAGGCCGCGAGGCATATCCGGGAGACATTTTCTATCTTCATTCAAGACTTTTGGAGCGCGCGGTAAAGTTAAATAAACAAAACGGCGGCGGCTCAATCACCGCGCTTCCCGTTATTGAAACACAGGCAAATGACATCTCGGCATATATTCCCACAAACGTTATTTCAATTACCGACGGTCAGAT
>DATIIG010000127.1:0-4235 GCA_035479835.1 Saccharimonadales bacterium (SeqCode)
TTGATAAACAACATATCACCGCGAGCCACCGCGGTAAGCAAATGATACGGCAACCATACTATATGCGAAATGACTAAAGGCGCATCCGTAACGTTTGTCCAGATGAAGAAAAACTGATTTCTGTACGCGATTTTTTTGACATCGGATGGAGAATATTTTTTCTTGATCGCACCTTTTTCGTGTTCATGGACAACAGCGGCTCTTTTTTCAAAAATTATTTTGTATCCCGCTTTTTGCGCCCGGTATGACAAGTCAATGTCCTCCCAATAAAACGGGTTATAAAGTTTATTTAAACCTCCGAGCTTGTCCCACATACTTTTTCTAAACGCGCTGCTTCCCCCGCTGGCCCATAGAGTATTTTTCTTGTCAAGCGATCCGGCAGCATGGTGCAAAAAACCTCTTTCCCACTTCCCCACTCCGCGCCCGCGAAGAACTATGCCACCTTCCTCAACGCTTTTATCCATACACGCGACCGCAAAAACGTTTTCATCACTAAAATGTGAAAGAAGCGGCTCTAAAAATTCTTTGTCCGGCGAAACGTCTGTGTTGAGCAAAACGACAATATCTCCGGTTGCTTTTGCAACTCCTCTGTCAACGTTTGACGAAAAGCCTGTATTTTTTTCACTTTCAAGATATGTAAAATTTATTTTTTGATTTGAGATTTGAGATTTGAGATTTGAGATTGCCGATGCACTCGCGTCGGTCGATGCGTCGTCGGTTACAATTATTTCACCGGTTGCATTTTTTCCAGTTACAAACCATGAGAGTGTCGCAAAAACCGTCGGAAGGTTTTTCTTCAAAAGTATTTCACCGTTGTAGTTAGGAATAACAATACTAACTTTCATATTTAAAATAAGCTGTCGTAAAATACGATTTCGTGATTTCCTCTCGGAACAAAAATTCCTCTGAAAGTATAATCGGTCGGATAAATTTTTGTTTCTTTGCCGTCGATTGTCGCATGCCAACTCGGGTAAAAAATATCTGTTAAAACTATAAATCCGTCATTGTCATTTTTTGTTGAAATTTTAACACTGTTTTCGCTGTAATTTGTAATATCTGCTTGTCCTATGCCAAGTTTTACATTTGCAAACTCGTTTGTCTCAACAATAGCAGTTTTTTTCAAATCTTTACCAAACATTGCAGCAATCCCTGCCTGTCTGTTTTTTTGATTTTCAATAGTTTCGACAAAGAAAACTCGCGGCAGTACGTTTTTATTTTCATATATCTGCGTCTGCCCTTCCGCAAAAACCTTTGTTAGTTTTGCTGACTTCAAATCCGAAAGGCTTACTATATATTTTACACCAAGCAAATCGACAAAAGCAGAGTCAAAATCATGCGGCGTAATAATACGGTTAAACCCAAACGGCGGTGAAATGTCGGGTTTTTTTCTCTGCATCGCGGAAATAAACTCCGCGTACCTGGATAAATAGAGCGGGTCATATCCTTCGATACTTTGCAGATGATACATACTTGAGAAATTTGGCGGCAGAATACGCGAGTCAGTTGTCATAATGCGATATGCTCCCGAGTTTTTCTGGAGAAATGAAATCGCTGTTGTTTGAGGAAAAAGATATTGGGAGCTCGTGAAAGGCAAAAACTTCCACCCGAAACGAAATATGTCAACAATTGTTATCCCAACTAAAATACAAACTGAAATTTGTAAGGTTGCTTTTTGTTTTATTCTTGTCATTGCAATAAGTATTCCCGCGCATACAATAAATATTAGACTTGGGATATAAAGATTTTGTTTGGCAACAATAAAGTTTTGTAAAGTTACATCCGGAAATATTTTTTTACCAAAAACTACAAAAATCCAAAGTCCTGCAAAAATAATTGCCAGAAATATGATCGGATATATAATTGTCTTTTTCTTTGACTTGAGAAAATAATCAAAACCCAATGCCGCAAGAATACTCAAACAGAAATCAGTAATAAACATGAGTCGTGTCGGCTGCGCAGTGGAGAGAAACGGAATTTTGAGTACAAACGGTAGCGCGGAAATCCCTGTCGGCAGCGCAAAAATAAGGGAGAGAAAAAGAAAGGTTCCGAAAAATAAAGTTTTTTTGTCGCGTCTGAAGAAAAGTGCAAACAAAGAAACTATCAATGGCAGAATGCCCACATATCCGATAAACTCGGCATAATTCCAAACTCCCCAATAATTGAGAGTTGTCGGGTTGCCGAAAAAATCAGGAGCTACAAATTGTATAAGATGCTGCCAGGGAATAAACCATCCAGCTTGTGTAAAACTCTGATCGCTGCTTCGATTGGAGAGCAGAATAAATTGTAAAGTGGGAAACCATTGAACGATTGTAATTAAAGCGAATAGCAAATAACCAATAATAAATAACCAAATTGTTTTTCCCTTTTTCCCATACTGCCACCACCTTGCGAGAATGTAAATAAGTGACATAATGAACAAATAGAAGAACGTCTGCAAATGCCCTGCAAAAAAAGAAAACGTTAAGCTCAGGATAAAAATTGCGAACCAAATCCTTATATTCTTTTTTGTCAAAATTTTATCAATACTCAAAAGTATAAGCGGCAGCCATAACGCGGTATGAATTATCGTGCCCCATTCCATCCACGCGATACTAAATCCGCAAAAAGCAAAAGTTATCGCGCCGAGTGTACTTGCAAATTTGTTTAATTTTAAATGATTAAGATATAAATAGAGAAAAATTCCGGCAAGAAGAGGCTGAAAAATTATTAACAAACTCCACCCGAGCGGCATACGGTAAAGAAGAATATTCCATGGATAGAAAACAGCAGACTGGAAATTTGCTAAAAGCGGATAGCCGGAAAAACTGTACGGATTCCACAATGGAAGCTCAAATTTTTTTTCTAAAGTTACGGCAAGCTCCCTCCACGGATACTGCTGCCGTACAGGATCTGTGATGAGAAAATTTTTGTATGGAATGCCACTGGAATAATCTTTTGCGTATAAATCTCGGAACGGATGATACAAGCCGATAATCGTGTCCGATGGAATCGGCAAAAGTCCTTTAACAAAAAACTGGAAGAAAAACGCCAAAACTATTATTGTTATAAGCAGTAAACCGGAGTAATTATGTAAAAGCTTCTTCATTAAAAATTAAAAATTAGAAATTAGAAATTAACTTTTGTATTTCTTCACAAAATCTGTCTCCGCTGAATGCTTCCGCTTTTTCTTTTGCCGCTTTGGAAAGTTTACTCCATAATTTTTCATCCGCGATGAGTTTTTTTGTTTTTTCAATAAATTCTTCCTGTGTATTCCATAGAAATCCGTTTTTTTCCTCTTCTACAATTTCTTTTTGTCCGCCGGCACTGATAACCACAGGCACTGCTCCCGCTCCCATTGCCTCAACCGTTGAAATGCCGAAGTGCTCCGCCAGTTCGGGATGCTCTTCCAGGTTTTCGCCGAATCCTGATGCATGCCAGTATATTTTTGCTTTTGAATAAATATTCCAGAGCTCTTTATTGCTTTTGTTTAAGAGAAATTCTATAGGAAACCCCTCCGCACTTTCTTGTAATTTTTCAAACGCCTCTTTGTCTCTCTCATGTATGCTCACTGCCAGAACGAACCGCCAACCGCTTACGTTTTCTGCCATTTTTTTAAATGTCTCAATCATAAAACCCTGTTTTTTGAAATCGTCCCCAAGTCCCCGAGTTCGGAATTTTCCGACATGCAATATAATATTTTCTTTCTTCACTTTCTTAGGATGCAAATTTACCGGTGGATATAAGACAACACTATCAACGCCTAATTCTTTATCTATGTATGATTTTGTGAAGTATGAGTTGCAGAAAATTTTCTTAACCCTTGAGAGTTTGCGCTTTGTTTTGAAATTTGGTGAAACATGAGGTATCGGCTGCTGGAAATGGAGAAAAAGTTTGGAAAAAACAAACGGAATGCTTCCGTCCGACAAAACTATTATCGCATCGTATTTTTTGCTTTTTAAAATCCTTGCCGGCAAAGAAACAGAAGGAGAGAAAATGTTTTTGGTCAAAGAAACGCGGGAGAGATCAATACCAAAGCGATTTGAAACAAGAGATAAATCGTCTTTATTGTCCCAAAAAAGCGACACATCATGGTCTTTTGAGAGACACGAGGCTATAGTGAGCATATATTTCTCACCACCGCCGAGGTCATCAAGATACGGATCAAAAATCCCAATCCTCACTCTCTTATTGTACCAATTTCACCCTGCTTTATGCTATACTTCTGCTATGAACGCGTTTCCCACACCATTTCCACC
>DATIIG010000128.1:0-9639 GCA_035479835.1 Saccharimonadales bacterium (SeqCode)
TAGCAGGATAATTTGATATAATCGCTCCATGGCGCAGATTTTGGTTTTTGGCACAAGTATTACGTACGGTGCATGGGATAGCGAAGGCGGATGGGTAGCAAGACTTCGAAAATATATTGACGCAAAAACTATTGCTTCAAACAATGAATACTGTTTAGTCTACAACTTAGGCATTTCCGGAGACACGACTGATGGAATTTTGCAGCGGTTTGAAGAAGAAGCAAGACGCCGCATAGCTATTGAAGACAAAGATGTAACATTTCTTTTTCATGTCGGCATTAACGACTCAATATATTTGAATACGGAAAAACAATTTCGTGTTCCGAAAGAGGAATTTAGAAAGAATTTGAAAACACTTATTTCTCACGCAAGAAAGATAACACAAAAAATTATTTTTATCGGGCTTTCGCCGGTTGACGACAGTTTGGTGGACCCGATTCCGTGGGCAAGCGAAAAATCTTATAAAAATAAACACGTTAAAGAGTACGATCAAATTTTACAAGACGTTTGCCGCGAGGAACATGTAAATTTTATTGATACGCTTTCAATTCTCAATGAAAAAGGCGGACAAAATCTTTTGTGTGACGGCGTTCATTTAACAAGCGAAGGCCACGCAATAATTTTTGAGACAGTAAGAAAATTTTTGGAAGAGCAAAAAATAATTTAGAGCCGCGGGAAGAGGGGTTTTTGGGAAATGATTTTCGGGCCTTTGAATTGATCTTCAATTTGTTTTGCAGTAACAGGTAGAAACGGCTCAAGAAGTACCGCGATTTCCTGAATTTGATCAACGCTATGCGCCAAGGTAGTCTTTAGTCTTTGGTCGTTGGTCTTTAGTAAATCCCATGGTTTTTCTTCATTTATATATTTATCAAGTTTTGTAATTTTTTGCCACACAAATGACAGCGCGTCATTAAAACGATACTGCGTAAGCGCTTGAGAATACTCTTCTACATCCAAAAGATGCACTGAAGTTTTTTCTGTGGTTTGCGAAACGCTAAACTGACTTGTCTCGCAAAGTTTTGCAACGCGTGCTATTAAATTTCCGAGTCCATTTGCTAAATCGGCGTTATACACTTCTTTTAGTTTACTTTCGGCAAAATCACCGTCTGAAAACGGGGAAAATTTCGCAAGACAATAATATCGTAGCGTTTCCGCGCCGTATTTTTCTATAATCTCAAACGGATCTATGACATTTCCCAACGTCTTGGACATTTTTTGTCCGTTGACCGTAAAATATTCATGCACAAAAAGTTCTTTGGGAAGTTCCAGATTTGCACTCAGCAAAAACGCGGGCCAGTATATTGCATGAAAGCGGATAATTCCTTTTCCTATGACATGTAAATCGGCAGGCCACCATTTTTTATACTTCTGCTCGTCTGAGCCGAATCCGACGCCGCTTTGATAAATATTTAACGCGTCAAACCACACATACATTCTCTGCGCCGCGTCATTTGGCACCGGAACGCCCCAGTTTTTTGCCCTTTGGTTGCTTCTGGAAATGCTGATATCCTCAAGCGACTTTTTAAGAAATGACAGCATTTCATTTTTTCGAAACTGCGGAACTATATTTAACGTACCTTCTGAAATAAGTTTTTTTAAAGGCTCCTGATATTTTGAAAGTTTGAAAAAATAATTTTCTTCCTCAACCTCCTCAAGCGGTTTTCCCGGATGTTCAAAACACTGCCCGTTTTCATCGAGTTCGTCTTTTGTGTAAAACTGCTCGCAGCCGACGCAATAAAGGCCTTTGTATGTTTTTTTATAAATGTCTCCTGCTTTTTGACAAAGCTCCCACAATTTTTGCGAAGCGGCGTGATGTTTTGGGTCACTTCCTTTTTGCCATACGTCAAACTCCGTATTTAATTTTTTTGCCAAATCATAAAACGCCTGCGTATTTTCATCGACAAATTCCTGAACTCTCTTTCCCGCTTTTTCCGCCGCCTGGACATTTTTTAATGCATTTTCATCACCGCCTGATAGCAGCAATACCTCATCGCCGAGAATTTTATGATATCTGGCAATAACATCTGACTGGATAAACTCAAGCGCGTGACCGATATGCGGTTTGGCATTTACATAGGGAATTGAATTGGTTATATAAAACTTATTCATGGTCTCGATTGTACCAATTTCAGGCACGTTTGGCAAAAAGCAGGGTAAGCGTTGTAAAAATTGCAACCAACATTATCAGGAAAAAAATCTGGGTGAAATGATAGAAACGAAGTAAAAGATAGATTACTGCAAAAAGTCCGATGAGAAATCCCCGCGCATTATTGTTTAAAACGAATGCAAAAAATGAAAATAGAAATAGAAACAAAAGAACAAAAAAAATCGGGAGCGTCGGGAGTTGAATATTCAGCGATGAAAGTTTAAAAGGAAGTGTTTCGGGTGAAAACGCGTTGATGAAATACAAAAATCCGCAAAGAGACAAAAGGGCAATACCCAAAAACCACCATGACCGTTTTTTTCTGCGCATACTCCCAGTCTAGCACAGATCTGTGTTGATCCTTAGAGAGAAAGTATGGTAGGCTGGAAGGTGCCATGCGTTTGCGTTTATTGGTAACCAACAAAAAAGTACTTGCCGCGTTAATTTTTGTTTGTCTTTTTCTTGCTGTCTCAGCGTCGCTTCTTCTCCCGACAAAAACGCAGCCTCAAAGTATTGTAGCTCAGAAACAAAACATAGCAGCCGTTATTACCGTTACTCCGCCCGTACCGCCGCCTCCTATGACGCCGCTGCCGCTTGATCAGCAAAAAAATCTTTCTCTTCTTTTTAGTGTCGGTTCTTCACCCTCTGCAACAGGGTGCTTGGTCAATGATGCTGATCTTGCAATGGATGATCAGGAACAGGCGTTTCTTTCGCTTATTAACGCGTATCGCGCGCAAAACGGCGCTGCCGCTCTGGTGTCCTCAGCTGCTTTAACAAGATCGGCAGTATTTCACTCAAACGACATGGGAGTAAAAAAATACTTTGATCACACTGATCCATCCGGTGTCACGTGGGCAGCTCGAGTAGCAAATTGCGGATACAGTGCATCTTTGACAACCGGAGAAAATATTGCCGCAGGAATTTCTTCGGCTCAAGGAGCGTTTGACGGATGGCGTACCTACTGCGACGCCGATGCAAGCGGAGTGTGTACGTATGGACATAACAAGAATATGTTGGATAAAAATTACAAAGCAATCGGTATCGGACGCGTTTTTGTTCCATCATCACCATACGGCTGGTATTGGACAACGGATTTCGGAGGGGTCGCGGACGAAGCAAATACATCCGTTTCCCCAACTCCCACACAAACGGTAAGTGTTACCCCAACTGTTTCAGTAACTCCCACGCAGTCGCCCGGTACCACTTTGGCGATAACACTTTTGCTTCAGGGAGTCGGCAGCATTAACCCGAATCCTCTCACCAAACAGCGGACGGTTTCGATCGAGATATTTGATAATTCAAACATTCTTATTGCCCAAAAACAGGGTACTGTTATATATGACAGCGCGAGTGCAACATTTCAAGGGGAAATCCCGCTTGGAAGCGTACCAAGCGGAAGTTACATCGTAAAAATAAAAACAGACCGGTATCTGAAAAAAACCATTCCCGGAATTATTACTTTGACTTCGGGTACAAAAAATACTATTAATAGTCCGCTTACGCTTTTGGCAGGAGATGTAAACGGCGATAATATTATAGACATCAAAGATTACAATATCCTCTCAGATTGCATTGATACTTCATTCCCCATGAGTGATTTCCGGGCAAAATATAATACGCCTCTTTGCATGCGGCATCCGGAGCGCGCAAACGCGGATTTAACGGACAACGGAATTATCAATGGCGATGATTTTAATCTGCTTCTTAATAATCTCAAAAATAGACTGGGAGATTAAAAAACCCTCTTGACAACTTTTGGCAGTCGTGCTATATTACTGCTAATATGCATGATTTAACACAGCGCCAGATAGAAATTCTCAAAGCACTCATCGAGGAATATATCGAAACAGCCGAAGCGGTAGGGTCTGAAACGCTTGAAAAAAAGCATAGCATTACCGCTTCTCCGGCAACAATCAGAAATGAAATGGTTCGGCTTACAGATTTAGGCTATTTGAAAAAACCGCATATTTCAGCGGGACGCGTACCGACTCCGGCCGGCATGAAATTTTACGTCAAGCAGTTGATGAAAGAAAAAGATTTGTCGGTTGCCGAGGAAGTCGGACTCAAAGAAAAGCTCTGGGATTTTAGCGAGAAAGAACAGAGATTTTTAAATGAAGGAACCAAGACGCTAGCTGAAAAAACAAAAGCACTTGCCGTTGCAACAACCGATGAGGGAGAATTTTTCTGCTCGGGGTATGCAAATATTTTGGACATGCCGGAGTTTTTTGATATTGATATAACCCGCAGTTTGCTCTCGGCAATTGATGAGGCGGAATGTTTTCATACGCTTTTTGCCAATAATCTTGAACCTGAAGAAGTACATATACTTTTGGGAGAAGAACTGGGTCCGAGGCTTTCCGGCCCGTACGGATTTGTTTTTACGCGTTTTGAAACGCCGTTACATGAGCATGGCGAAATCGGAGTACTCGGACCGACGCGGCTTAACTATACCAATATCGTCCCAACCGTTCGCTATTTCAGTAATTTAATTGCTGAAGTTGCAAAAGGCTGGTAACGAAGTTATAAATTATAAGTGCTAAGTTATAAGTTTAAAACAAAGTAAAATGGATAAGAATGATAAAAAGAAAAAACATGAAGAAGCAATTCCTGAAGAAAAAAACAGCGAGACTGAGGAGCTAAGAGAAAAAGTTGTACAGCTTGAAGAATGGTACAAGCGCACATTGGCAGATTACCAGAATTTGGAAAAAAGAACGGCACAGGAGCGACACGAAATCATTATTAATGCAAACAGACAATTGCTCTTGAAAATATTGCCGGTCTTAGATACACTAATGTTGGCAAACGCCCATGTTCAAAACGAAGGACTGGAGGTCAGCATTCAGCAGTTTTTAAATGTCTTAAAAGATGAGGGAGTAACGAGAATTGAAACAGTGGACAAACCGTTTAACCCACACCTTATGGAATGTGTCACGATAGAAAAAGGAAAAGAAAATACAGTTTTGGAAGAACTGCAACCGGGATATATGCTTGCAGATAAAGTTTTGAGAGTAGCAAAAGTAAAAGTAGGAAAGGAAAATTAATATGGCAAAAATAATCGGAATTGATTTAGGAACAACAAACTCATGTGTTGCTGTCATGGAAGGCGGCAGCCCAAAAGTTATTCACAGCGCAGAGGGTCGAAACGTTATTCCATCGGTTGATGATGCCGTAACGCACGTTGTGGGCGATGTGGCAAAACGGCAAATGATCCTCAAATCGAAAGAAACGATTTTCTCCATCAAGAGACTGATGGGAAAAAAGTTCAACGACAAGTCGGTTCAGTACGACATGAAATGGCTTCCCTACACCGTAAAATCAGGACGCGACGGCATGGCGGTTGTTGAAGTGGAGGGGAAAACGTTTACTCCGCAGGAGCTCTCCGCAATGATTTTACAAAAAATCAAATCTGACGCAGAGGCATATTTGGGTGGCAAAATAACTCAAGCGGTTATTACCGTTCCGGCGTATTTTGACGACAGTCAGCGCCAGGCAACCAAACAAGCGGGAGAAATTGCAGGACTTGAGGTCTTGCGCATTATTAACGAGCCAACCGCGGCAGCGCTTGCGTACGGACTTGATAAGAAAAACGCCCACACCATCGCGGTGTATGATTTGGGAGGCGGAACATTTGATATTTCAATTCTCGAACTGGGAGAAGGAGTGTATGAAGTTAAATCAACAAACGGCGACACACATTTGGGCGGTGATGATTTTGATCAGAAAATTGTTGACTTCCTCGCCGATGAATTTAAAAAGGAAAACAATGTAGATCTTCGAAAAGATCCCCAAGCTTTGCAGCGTCTTCGCGAGTCGGCGGAAAAAGCAAAGATAGAATTATCAAGCGCGCAGGTTGCGGAAATTAATCAACCATTTATTACGCAGGGCTCAAGCGGTCCGCTTCATCTGACGATGAAATTAACGCGCGCAAAACTCGAGCAGATTGTTGACGCTCTTATTGCCGACACCATAAAACCGGTCGAGCTTGCACTCAAAGACGCAAAACTCAAAGCATCAAATATTGATGAAATTGTTATGGTCGGCGGAATGACGCGAATGCCAAAAGTCATCGAAACCGTTACCAAATTCTTCGGCAAAGAACCTAATAAATCGGTCAACCCCGATGAAGTTGTTGCAATCGGAGCTGCGGTGCAGGCAGGAGTTTTGGGCGGCGAGGTAAAAGATGTGTTGCTTTTGGATGTTACTCCCCTCACGCTTGGTATCGAAACTTTGGGAGGTGTTTCAACACCGCTTATTAACAGAAACACGACTATTCCGACCTCAAAATCACAGGTGTTCTCAACGGCTGCCGATAATCAAACACAAGTTGAAATAAATGTTTTGCAGGGAGAGCGACCATTGGCTTCCGATAATAAAAGTTTGGGCCGATTTATTCTCGATGGTATTCCGCCGGCGCCCCGCGGCGTTCCGCAAGTTGAGGTGACGTTTGATATTGACGCGTCAGGAATTCTCAATGTGAAAGCAGCGGATAAAGCAACAGGAAAAGAACAAAGCATTAAAATTACCGGATCAACAGGGCTTTCAAAAGAAGAAATTGAGAAAATGCAAAAAGACGCGCAGCTTCACGCAAAAGAAGACGAAGAGAAGAAAGAACAAATTGAAGCGAAAAATCAGGCTGATTCGCTTATATTTACCGCTGAGAAAACGCTTAAAGACGCGGGAGATAAAGTAGCGGAAGATTTGAAAAAAGAAGTTGAGGGAAAAATTTCCGATTTGAAAGCAATTTTGGACACGGGCACCAAAGAAGATTTGGAAGCAAAAACAAAAGACCTTTCAGATTCTTTGCAAAAAGTAGGTGCTGCAATGTATCAACAGCAGCCGGGTGCACAACCGGGTTCAGAGGAACAAAAAACCGAGTCAAACTCGGCTGATGCGGAAGGTTCGGAAAAAAATTCGGAAAAGAAAAAAGATAAAGACGAACCGGTTGAAGGAGAAGTCGTAAATTAAGTTTAAAATTTAAAGGTAAACGTTTAACATTAGGCGCGAAGAGCGCTTTTTTAGTATAATATCAATCTATGGCAGAGGATTATTATAAAATTCTGGGAGTTGCAAAAGGCGCAAGCGCCGAAGAAATAAAAAAAGCATATCGAAAACTTGCATTGCAGTATCACCCTGACCGCAATAAAACAAAAGAAGCGGACGCGAAATTTAAAGAAGTTACCAAAGCCTACGAAGTTTTATCGGATCCGCAGAAAAAGCAGACGTATGATCAGTTCGGTTCTGCCGCGTTTGAGCAGGGAGCGGGACAGGGACCATTCGGAGCAGGCGGCCCGTTTGGCGGATCCGGCGGACAACAGCAAGGGCGTTATGGGCCGTTTACCTATACATACACGACAAACGGAGACGGGGCAAATTTTGATTTCGGCGGATTTTCCGACCCGTTTGAAATTTTTGAACAGTTTTTCGGCGGGGGTTCACCGTTTGGCAGAGCGCAGCGGCGTCAGACCTATTCGCTTACAATCAGTTTTGACGAAGCAGTGCACGGCGTGGAGAAAAAAGTCACGATAAACGGCAAAAATCAAACGATTAAAATTCCCGCAGGCGTAGATAACGGCTCGCGTATCAGATTCGGCGAATACGATGTGGTTTTGGATGTGACGGCCGACCGGCGTTTCCAGCGTGAGGGATACAATATCATCTCAGAAATTGAGATATCATTTGTGCAGGCAACGCTTGGTGATGAGGTCACCGCGCCAACGATTGATGGAGCGGTAAAACTCAAAATTCCCGCAGGTACACAGCCGGATACGGTTATCAGACTTCGGGGACGCGGCGTACAACATCTTCGCGCAAGCAGTCGCGGCGATCACTACGTGCGTATAAAAGTTGTTATCCCAAAACATATTACAAGCGAACAAAAAGAAGTCCTCAAAGAGTTCGGCGATATCAAGACAAAACGCTGGTTTTAACTCCTCAAAATATGCTATAGTGAAACCATGGCCTGTTCTTTGTCGGAAGCGGAAATTACCGGTATCGGATGCGTGCCCACAGACCCTTCCGGGTTTGTCGGGAAATTTTACGGGTATGGTTTGGGCATTCTCGGCGGGGTAGCACTCCTGTTTATTATTTACGGCGGGTATATTCTTTTGACATCGCAGGGAAATGCGCAAAGTCTGAGTAAAGGGAAAAGCTATATATTTTATGCAATCGCCGGGTTACTGCTTGCGATTTTCGGATATGTGTTTGTGCAAGTTGTGGTCGTTGATATTTTGCATATTCCCGGGTTTGGCTAAGTATATGAAAAAATTTCTGCCCATTCTTCTCATTCTGATTCTCGGTCTGCAATTTTTCTTTGCGGTAAAGCCAGTTTTTGCACAGACGCCCTCATCTTCGGGTACAACCACAACTACAGACGCAAACGGAAACGTTCCCAATGTTCCATGCCCTCCAAACGGTTGGCAACAAGACAGTGAAGTAACGTTTATCGGAAAAGTAGGAAAACGCTCCGAAGATTTCCTTGACTGGACGCTGCAAAATTACCATTGGGTTGATTTGGCAGCCGGCGCGGCCAATCCCGTGCAGGATTTTTGGTCACGAATACGAAATATTGTGTATGTTTTTTTCCCGTTTATTATTTTAATCAGCGCTTTTATTCTCATCATCACGCGGGGAAAAAGCGTTACGCTGTCGCGGTTTGCAATACGATTTCTGATTGTCGCGTTTTTGGTGACGTTTTCTTTTGCGATTATTCAGCTTTTTTACCAGTTTTTTGACGTAATTCAGGAATTTTTCCTCAAGAGCATAAAAGGCGGCGGATTAATCGGAACCAAAAATCTGCTCTATGTCGGATTTAACTATGATTTTACGGGTTACCGCTGCGTTGGTATTGCATACGACGAGTCCGCATTTATATCGCTTCTTCTGGTGAAGTTAACCGCCATTACATATTATGTGATGACCGGAGTACTTCTGCTTCGAAAAATTATTTTGTGGTTTTTTATTATTGTTTCCCCGATTTTCCCTTTGCTTCTTTTGTACGCTCCGGTTCGAAACACAGGCAAAATCTGGATCGGAGAATTTTTCCGCTGGCTTTTGTACGCGCCGCTTTTTGCGATATTTCTGGCAGGACTTGTTAATTTGTGGAGCGATGATAAAGTAGGCATTCCGCTCCATTTTGGCCCAAAACCGATGGAATATCAAACAGCAGTAAATATTCTTCTGGGCGGTCCGAAGGAAACGGTTTCACTCGCAAACAGCGTAAATACGCCGGATACGTTTGCAAAATACGTTGTCGCGCTTCTGATGCTTTGGGTGGTTATTATTCTTCCGTTTTTGCTTTTGCAGATTTTTCTTGATTACTTCCACGCGTTTTCATTCTCCGAAAGCCCCGTGATAAAACAAATGCTTGCAGCAGGCGGCGGCCTTATCGGCAAAAATCCGTCTCCCCCTTCACCCGCTCCCGTTAATCCGCAGCAGCCAACGGGTACGGGTATGGCGCGTCTTTTGCCCTTCGGTAATAAAATCGCAATTCCCACAAC
>DATIIG010000129.1:0-2777 GCA_035479835.1 Saccharimonadales bacterium (SeqCode)
TATATCCATGTCACAACTTGACGGAGCACTGCAAAGCGGGCCGGTAATTGTGGGCATCTATGCATATGGAGGAACGCATTTTGTCGTACTCAAAAGCGGCGCGGGGGGAAACTACATTATGAATGATCCGTATCTGCCGGGCGGACATGATGTCAACTTTACCGATCACTATTCACTGGGGAGCATTTTTGAAATTGACAAAGTAAATATCTAGGTTTACGCTAAAAGTGTGAACTATAGACAACTACTGTTTTGTTGTTTCGTCTTTTTTCTCTCGCTATTCGTTTTTTCGCGAAAAACATACGCGGTTTCGGTTGCTATTACAAGTTACCCATCCTCAATCACAAGCGATTTGTTTACTATTACCGCATCAATTTCAGGTGCCGCGACCGGAACAAATTATCTTCGTGTTGACGTGTATAAAGACGGCACGACAAATTATTTCGGCGAAACATTCAACGGTTCGGACTGGTACAGCGGATCTGACGGCAAACAATATTTTCCAATCAGTGTCACCTCAAATGTAAGCTGGTCGGGAAATGTTCAGGCAAGAGTAGGAAATCCAAGTTCTACCTATTACGACGGAACCGGAACGTACAAAATGCGGCTCCGGCGCTACACAAGTTCCGGCGGGCAGGGAAGTGAGGATGCAAATTTAAGTGCGGTGGTAATAAATCTTTCTCTGCCGACTCCGACACCAACTCCGACGTCTGCTCCCACAGCCGCGTCTTCAACAACCAGCTCTACTTCAACTACACCGACCGCGACAATAAAAGTTTCTGCCACGCCGCTTATTACCGCGGTTTTTCCGACAACACAGACAAGTAGTCTTGCGGCGCTACCCACTGATATTCTCGGAGACAGCACGGAAAGCGCGACTGCTACACCCAGTCCGGAAATTTCTCCCTCAACCGTTGAGGTGCTGGGAACATCGGAAAATCCCATACCGAAAGTTTTTATTGCTATCGGAGCGGCTTGTTTAATCGGTTGTGGTATACTGCTTCTTTATCCGCGCATCAGAGGAAAGTTTAGAAGTGAATAACACGGGCAAAACAATTATTACTTATAACAGTAAAGAAACGCAAACGCTGGGAGAAAAGCTTGCTGCAGATTTAAAAGCAGGCGATGTCGTATGTCTATATGGCGATTTGGGAGCGGGAAAGACAACCTTTGTGCAAGGATTGGCAAAGGGACTGGGAGTGAAAAAAAGAATAAACTCACCAACATTTATCATTGTGCGCAGTTATCGAATAACGAATAGCCAATCACGAATAACTACGTTTTATCACATCGATTTATATAGAACGCAAAGTTTGGAAGATTTAAAAAGCGTTGGAATTGAAGAAATTCTACAGGAAAAAGATGCGGTTGTTGTCCTCGAATGGCCGGAGAAATTGGGAAAAATATTACCTGAAAAAAGAATTGACGTAAAGTTTGAGTATATTGATGAAAACAAGCGGGAGTTAGTTATTAAAAACTATGAATGAGGAAGTAAAAAAAGCTATCGAAATTTTAAAAAGCGGAGGAATTGTAATTTTCCCGACGGACACGGCGTTTGGAATCGGATGCCGAATTGATGATGAGAAAGCGGTTGCCCGGTTGTTTGAAATCAGAAAACGGCCGGTGAGTCAAGCAACTCCTGTTTTAGTTGACACGGTAAAAATGGCGCAGAATTATTTAAAACCGATTCCCCAAGAAGTTGTCGATAAGCTTATCGAACCGTACTGGCCCGGTGCCTTAACTATAGTACTGCCTTGTTTGGAAACCAAAGTTTCCCGTCTTGTTCGCGGGGGTGGCAGTAATTTGGGCGTTCGAATTCCAAACTACGTAACCGCCAGGGAAATTATTCGAGAAGTCGGCGTGCCGATTTTGGGACCTTCGGCAAATTTCCATGGAGAAAAAACGCCGTACCGCTTTGTTGATTTGGATCCGCAGCTTGTCGGTTTGGTAGACTATGTTTTGCAGGGAGAGGTAGGTTTGAAAAAAGCATCAACGGTTATTGATTGCACAGTAAAGCCATGGAATGTTTTGAGAGAAGGAGCAGTTAGTATAGAGTATTAAGTATTATGTATAAAGTATGAAAACGGTATTGTTTATTGATACATCAAACAATGAGGTGATCAATGTCGGTTTAGAGATTGATGGAAAAATGGATTTGGTCAAGCAGAAAATAACTAAGCAAAAAGCCCAGGTTGTATTGCCTTTGATTGATAAACTGCTGAAGAAACACGGTTTGGAGATAAGAGAAATCGGGGAGATCAGAGTTGTTGAAGGGCCGGGGTCGTATACGGGACTTCGGGTCGGAATTTCTATCGCGAATGCACTTTCATATGCTTTGAAAATTCCGGTAAACGGAAAAAAGACGCATGCAGCAGAGCCTCGTTACCAATAGCTTAAGTTTGACAAGTTAAGCTGAATTGTTCAGAATAAGTATTATATGAAAAACCTGCTCCATCACCTCTTTGTGCCGCGGGAATCGAATAACTATCGCGCAAAACTCCTACATGAGACACATATTCTCTTGGCAATTGTTTTTCTTCTTTTAGGCACTTTTTTCCTATCAAGCGCACGGGCACGTTATCCATCAGTTTTGGGAATCTCTTATGATGTTACGGGGCAGCAGCTTTTAAGCTTAACCAATCAAAAACGCCAGGCAAGCGGACTTTCACCTCTTACCATAAATCCGCAACTTTCACAGGCCGCTGCCGCAAAAGCGAGCGACATGTTTTCGAAAAATTACTGGGCACACAACGCGCCGGACGGGACGACACCGTGGG
>DATIIG010000130.1:0-5992 GCA_035479835.1 Saccharimonadales bacterium (SeqCode)
TCTTGCTGTTTTTATACTTCTTGCAACGATAATTTACTTACTTCTTTTTCAAAGAAATATATTTCGGACACGACTTTGTTTCTACGGACTTCTTATTGCCGCGATATTTTTCCTTCCGCAGTTTTTATTTGATCTTCGGCATCAATTCCTGATGACAAAATCAATTCTGCATGTTTTTGCGGGAGGTAAACAGGGTCTGGCAGTCAGAGGCGAAAAAACGGGTTACGGTACTCTGGCGCTACAGCACGCACAAGCATTTTTTGATAATTTTTCATCATCGTTTGTTCAGGAAGGGTATTTGGAAAACATCGGAAAAATTATGCTTGCGTTTATTTTGGCAGTGACAGTTTTTGCCAGAGGCAAAATGAAAAAGAAAGAACGACAATTTGTATTTTTTATCATCAGACTCGTTATCATTATTTTCGTTCTTACATTTTCTTATCCGTTTGCCATACGGTATTGGTTTTTGACGGGTTTTCAGTCATTTTTTCTACTACTGAGCGGACTTTTGCTTGCGGTTTTTTCACGCTTTCGTTTTGGAAAACCGCTTGTCATACTTGCTTGTCTTGTATTTCTTTTTTATAGTTTTATCCGGCTCGACAGACTTTATGTTCACCCGCCGGATGACGGAGGAACACAAAAAACGAAAGGAAAACTCGCCGCGATTGATTATATTTATAAAGACGCAGCAGGTAAGCCATTCGGCCTTCTTGCTTTTACGCCGCCGGTTTATACTGATGCATATGATTATCTGGTTTGGTGGCGCGGAACAAATATCTACCATTATGTACCGACAAAAGACAAAAAAGAAACGTTTTATTTGCTTATCGAACCTGACAGCGCAAAGCCGTGGAGCTATAAAGGATGGCTTGAAACTGTAATAAAAGTCGGAACAGTTGAGAAAACCGTAACGCTCCACAGCGGATTTATTGTACAAAAGCGGACATTATGAAGAAAAAAATTTATATTGCTGTTTTAATTTTACTTGGTATTTTTCCACTTTTCGGACTTTTTCATTCAGGTTTACCCGTGACACATGACGGACAGGATCATGTCATAAGGCTTGCAAACTTCTATAAAAATTTAACAGACGGGATAATCATTCCGCGCTGGGCGCCTAATGTAAATTACGGCTTCGGTGACCCGATTTTTTTGTTTTTCTATCCATTGCCGTATTATCTCGCATCACTTTTCCATTTTCTTTCGTTTTCATTTATCGACAGCGCGAAAATAGTTTACGGATTAGGTTTTGTTTTATCCGGTATATCAATGTTTTTGTTCGGATCAGAACTCTTTGGAGATGAAGCTGGATTCGTATCAGGCCTTTTGTATATGTTCAGCGCGTACCGGTTTGTTGATATATATGTGAGGGGTGACATCGGAGAAAATCTGGCATTTGTATTTGTGCCGCTTATATTCTATTTCTTAGTTAAACTTTCAGCGAAGTTAAAATACAAATATATTGTCGGTGCTTCATTTTCTCTTGCGCTTCTTATTCTCTCTCACAATGCGATAAGTATCATGATGCTGCCGCTTATTGCGCTTTTCTGTTTATTTCTTGCGAAAGAAAAAAAAGGGAGATTGAGGAAATTAGGAATCTTTGGGTTATTTTTTATCTTAGGTTTTGCGCTGTCTGCTTTTTTCTGGCTTCCGGGGCTGATGGAAGGAAAATATACCTTGCGGGAAATCGTGACAAAAGGCGGGTATCTGACAAATTTTGTTGACCCCAAAGCTCTTTTGTACGGACCGTGGAGTTACGGCGGATCGGGGGAGTTTACCGTGCAAATAGGTTTGGTAAATATTGCTGCATTTATCCTATCTATCCCCGTTCTTTTTTATAAACGCAAAAAGAACAAACAATTTTTGTTTATTGTCGGGCTTTTAGTGTACTCGCTCGCCGCGGTATTTCTTATGCTTTGGCAGTCAAATATTTTATGGGAGAAAATAAGATTTCTGCAAAACTTTCAGTTTCCGTGGCGGTTTCTGGCAGTAACGGTGTTTACCACTTCATTTCTTGCGGGATTTGTTGTATCAAATATTCCGAAGCGATATTTGATTGGCGCATGTATAGTTTTAACAATTCTTATTCTTTTTTTCAATAGAAATTATGAGCACGCGGACAGCTATGAACATGAGGCGGACAGTTTTTTTGCAAAAGTTCATCGCACTACCACCAATGACACGGGAGAAAGCAGTCCTATTTGGTCTGTAAGGTTTATGGAGCAAAAACCAAATGCCGCGATTGAGTTTATCAGCGGCAGCGGAGATATAAAACAGAAAAAGCGAACGACAACGCTGCATCAATACATTGCGACTGCGAGCGATTCCAGCAGACTGCGCGAAAACACGCTGTATTTTCCGGGATGGGAAGTTCGCGTTGATAACGTACCGGTTGAGTTGCAGTTTCAGGACCCCAAAAGCCGCGGGCTGATGACGTTTTTCATCCCTGCCGGCACTCACGCGGTAACGGTAGCGCTTCACGAAACCAAATTGCGTCTTTTGGCGGATATAATTAGTTTGGTAACTTTTCTTGGCATTTTAATCGCGAGCCTGTATACTAAACAGAAAGGATTATGGAAACGATTTCGGTAGCTTTGGCTACATTTAATGAGGAGAAAAATTTAGGCGATTGTCTTAAGTCGGTCAAAGGCTTGGCGGATGAGATTATAATTGTTGACGGAAGTTCCACAGACAAAACCGCTGAAATTGCAAAAAGCTTCGGAGCCAAAGTTATTATTACCGACAACCCCATGATGTTTCATATCAATAAGCAAAAAGCGATTGATCTTGCTACATGCGACTGGGTTTTACAGCTTGACGCGGATGAGCGCCTGACACCGGAGCTTGTAGAAGAGATTAAAGATACAGTTGAAACAGCCGGCAAAACAAACGGTTTTTGGATTCCGCGGAAAAATTATTTCCTCGGGCGATTTTTAATGAAAGGCGGGCAATATCCAGATTATATGCTCAGGCTCTATCGTCGCGGAAAAGGACATTTGCCGCAAAAAAGCGTGCACGAGCAGGCAATTGTTGAGGGCAAAACCGGATATCTCAAAAATCCGCTTATTCACATGGCAGACGCACAGTTTAGCCGTTATTTAAATCGATTCGGCCGTTATACCGATCATATCGCAAAAGAACTTGATGAAAAAAAAGTCGGTTTAAATCCGGTAATTGCCGCAAAGTACATGGCATTTTTCCCGTCATGGTGGTTTGTTTCAACTTATTTGCGGCACAAAGGGTTTATGGATTTGTGGTCGGGATTTGTCTTTTCGTTTTTTTCAAGCATGCGTTTTCCGGTCTCGTATGTTAAATATCTGAAAAAGAAGGTACAATAAACCTATGCCGTATTTTAACAAGTGGAAATTCGAGAATTTATTTTCCAAAAAATATCTCCATTACTGGCTGCTGTTTGGGATTTTAATATTTTCCGCAGCTCTTCGGCTTTGGAATACGCCGCTTCGATTTTCTCTGGGTGACGAGCCGATCCGTGACGCGTTTGTCGGATTGTGGGGGGCAAAAACGCTTCAGTTTCCCCTCACCGGACCGTTTTCATCGCTTGGACCGTTTACATTCGGGCCGTGGTATTGGTATCACTTAATTTTTGCAAATCTTCTTATTCCCACCGCTTACGCGTCGTGGTTTGTTCTGGAATTTTTGTCTCTGGGATTTTGTTTTATCATGTACAAAATCGGAGACGAGTTGCAGGGAAAATATCTCGGTTTGCTTTTGGCATTTTTAGCGGCAGTATCACCGGGACAGGCTGTATCGGCGATCATTTTAACTAATCCGAGTCTTATTCCGTTTTACGCGGCGTTGTCATTTTTACTCTTTATTCTTCTTGTTAAAAAAAACCGCTCAAGCTGGTTTAGTTTTTTGTTTGGTATAGTTTTGGGGATCGGAATAAATATTCATTACCAAATGAGCGGGCTTTTAATTCTTCCCGTGCTTCTTGTGATACAGAGAAGAAAAATTTCACTTATCTGGACAATTGGAGCTGGTCTTGTTTTGACATTTCTTCCCATGCTCTTTTTTGATTTGAATAATCATTGGTACATGCTCCGCGGCGTGTGGTTTTACTATTTCTTCGCGCGGCACGCGATTTATGTACCTAACAGTTGGACAATTTATCTTAAAAGCTTCTGGCCTGCTTTTTGGGCGGATCCGCTGGGATTGCCGGTTATTGCCGGCGGACTTCTTATGATTTGCTCAATAGCGGCAACGGCGATACTTGCGTATAAGCGAAAACTTTCAACTCCGGCACTTTTCCTTTTTATCGCGTTTTGTTTGAATTTCTTACAACTTCGTTATTATTGGGGAGAGCGGTTTTACGGATATTTGTATTATCTATTTCCCTATATTTTTATTTTCACCGGACTTTTGTTTGTGTATCTTTTTCGTCTTCGCTTCGGAAAATATATTTGCCTAATACTTTTGCTTTTTGTCGCTTTTTTTGCTCTCCGAACCGATATTTCCCACATCCACACAGATACCAATAATCAGAAATACTACACGCTGATTAGTGCGGTTGAATCATCGTTTCCGGATAAAAAATTTATTGTGTATAATTGCCGCGATTTTCCTAAATCAGATCCTCTTACTATTGTATTTCTCCTTGCAAAAGACAAAAAACTTGATGATAACGGGATGAAGTTAGGTTTTGCCAGTGATAAATGTATTGCGTCCCGCTCAATGACGGGGATCGGCGATACTACTCTTATGTACACGGGAGCAAAATTTGTTGATTTATCACGTTTTTCAAAAAAAGAATTGGCAAAAAACGGCTGGGAGCCGCTGACGCCTCAAACGGTTTTTGATTCATCGGCCCGGTGGTGGTTTAAAGAGCAACCGTAAATAAATTTTGCTACAATACGACTATGGCAAGAATTTTAGTAACAGGAGGAGCAGGATATATCGGCAGTTTCATGGTCAAGCGCCTTCTTGATGAGAAGTTTGAAGTGGTTGTTGCCGACAATTTGCTTCGCGGTCACAAAGAAGCAGTTGATCAGCGCGCAAAACTTCTCGTGGGTGATCTCAACGACGAGAACTTTATCGAAAGTCTTTTTGCAACAGTAAGCTTTGACGCGGTCGTTCACTTTGCGGGCTATATTTCCATGGGTGAGTCAATGGAAAAGCCTGATTTATACTTCCAAAACAACTCATTTGCTACATTCAAACTTCTTGACGCGGTTATGAAAAATAAAGTTCCCGCTTTTATTTTTTCATCAACTGCGGGAGTGTATGGCAATCCCAGTCAGCTGCCGATTCCGGAAAGCCACCCGACCCACCCGACAAATCCGTATGGAGAAAGCAAGCTTATGATTGAACAGATGCTTTCGTGGTACCATAAAATCTACGGTTTGTCATTTGCGGCTTTAAGATATTTTAACGCGGCCGGAGCAGCGATTGACGGGAGTATGGGAGAAGCACACGATCCGGAAACGCATATCATTCCAAACGCAATTTCCGCGCTGCTTTCCGATAAACCCTTCACACTATACGGCGAGGATTACAATACCTCTGACGGAACATGTATTCGAGATTACATTCACATTCATGATCTTATCGAAGCGCACATGCTTGCTTTAAAAGCATTGTCGCAAAAAAAAGGCGGTATCTACAATGTCGGAACGGGTACCGGCCATTCAAACAAGGAAGTTCTTGATATGATAAAAAAAGTTACCGGAAAAGAGCTGAAAGTAAATGTAGCAAAACGCAGACCCGGAGACGCGGATATGCTCATTGCAGACCCCAACCGCATCCAACAGGAGCTGGGGTTTTCTTGCAAGCATTCGGATCTGCAAACAATAGTTGAGAGTGCGTGGAAGTGGCACAGCCGGAGTTAAGAATTTAGAGTTGAGAATTGAGAATGAAAAAACTCTTCAGAGCAACTACACTTGCCCTTTTAATTTACCTCCTATTTAGTAAGCAAACATTGGCTGCATCTCCTTATGTTTTGCCCTATCCCTCGACAATGCCGGGCGGAGTCTCA
>DATIIG010000131.1:0-5075 GCA_035479835.1 Saccharimonadales bacterium (SeqCode)
TAAGGCGTTATCAAGTCCCGCGCGGGTTTTGGGATCAATGACTTTTCCCTCTTCAACTTGCGAGGAAATGGTTGCTTCCATTTCGGCAATTTTGCGCCGTAAATCCGATAAGACATCAGGAGAAGAGGTGGGGTAGCAAAACATGCCGATATGCATCGAGTGATCAAAGTCAATTAAAGGCTGCAGCCAGTTTGCCGAAACAAAGCGCGGATACCCGACGATAAAAAATGTTTTATAATAGCGCTCGCCGACTCGAATATATTTAAAATCAACCTCAACCGATGATGGCGCGATGACATCAGAGAGCGCAATCATGCCTTTTTGCAAAGTCGCAATGGCGGCTGTTGTATTTTTTTGCTCTGCCTGTGCTTGCGTTGTCGTTTGTTTTGGTTTACTGCCGAATAATTTCATGTATTTTCAGTGCTGATTATTGCCGTTTTAATATTGTCGGTAATTTGATTTGTTTCCGCCGTGTCGCCGTTATAGAGTTCGTAGAAAAGTTTTATCAGCTCTTCTTGCGAGAGCGTTTTTGCGCGAAGATTGAGTCTGGCAAGCTGGGAGTGGAGCGAATCGGCTTTTGAATGGAGCGATGCTTTGGCGGCCTGGAAAAAATCTCCGCCCGGCGTAGTATTTTTTTTCTTTCCCATCATGTGTGTTGCGCCGGTTGCGCCCTGCTCAAGCGAGGAATACGAAATACTAATGTAAAATTTTTTATCAAGCACCGTATTTACCTGCACTAACTGCTGAACAAAATCCCGGTAGAGCTTAATTTGCGTTGCGAGCATTTGGTTTTGTGTTTGGGCTGCCTGTCCGTCAAGAAGCTTGAGATACGATGAGACGTCAAGGCGTTTACTTCTGATCATAATTTCAATCGGAAATGAGAGTGAGTTGAGAAGTGAAGCATAAGAGTAAATCTTGGTGTCCTGTTCTTGTTTGGACAAAAGCGCAAAATTTGTTGCGGTAACTTCGATAATAAGACACGCGTTGCCTCCGGAGAGGAGAACTACATCTTCAATAATATCGCTAACTTCGGTAAATTTTTGCGTTGAAGAATGAATTTTTTGAGCAGTCTTTTTCATTACTAGTTAACCGCTCCTCCAAACAGCGATTTTCGCAGCTCCTCGCGCATATCGGTTGAGATAATTTCAATAGGATTAACGATATTCCCCATTAAGGTGCATTCAATCGGATCAAATCTGTGAACTGCTTTGGGATCTTCCAGCGTTATGGTATAGGTTCCGCTTGCAAGCGCGGTAGCTGACGCAAATTGGCCCAGTCCATTTGTTTTAAATGCCCGCACTGAGTTTCCCGCCCCGTCTTTTATTTCAATTAAAACATTTTGCAGGGGATTACCTCTTGAGTCTTTGACAATACCGGTAATAAGATTTGGCGCTTCGGGTGCAATAGGCAGTCCTGCTTTTTTTGCCTGATCAGAGGTGGGGATTTGCCGAACAGTTTGCACGGGTTCAGGGGTTTGCCCCGATAAGTTCGGGGTTTGTTGCGCGGGAACAGGCGCCGGTTGCAGAGCCGGTTGGGCAGCAGGTTGTACGGGCGTTGGGGCAGGTTGAGCGAGTACGGGTTGCTGTACCGGTTGCAGGGTAGGTTGCGACACCGGTTGAGGAAGATGCGTTTGCGCAGCCTGAAGTATTTGTTGCATCGGCTGGGGCGTAGAAAGGGGTTGAGCATCCGCATGCGCCGCGGAGAGTTTTTTGAAAAAAAGCATTTCTTTTTCATCAAGCTGATTATTCGATTTTTGGGGCAATGTTTGGAGAAACTCCTGAAGTTTTTTGCCCGATAGTGTTGTTGCATCGGAAGTTTTTTGCGCAACCTGTCTTTGAACCAAAGTATCAGGAATTGAGATATGACCGCCTATTTTGTGATACACATATTGTGTGGGGTTTGCCATTGCTTTGAAAAAATTTCGCACCATTACATCCAGAGGTCTTCCCTCAATCGGTAAAAACGCAAGTGCCGCGCCGGTTCCCGCACAAATGAGTATAAGAGGAAACTTAATAAGAAAGAAAAATGGAAACAGATAAAAAACCCATGCGAAAACCACGCCGACCAGAAGGTACGCAAACTGTTTCACCGTCATATTGCCGATCAGCTTGAACTGAAACCCTGTTACGTCTTGTGGTATCGGATGGTTTTCCATAACAATCAACACGGTCGAACCGTTGCAAATAGCGTACTACGTGAAAAATTGCAATGCAAGGTTATCAAAGTAGGTCAAACGAGGATGTTACTAGATTGGATTTTGTGAAAATTATCGCTGTTGCTGCGTTCCGCCCATTTGTTGCATTAAATAGGTATAGAGCCAAAAGAGCGCGCCAAGTCCGATGCCGCCCTCTGAAAGAAGCATCTGTATATCTTTTTTACTGAGATTTTTTACACCTTTTTTCTCCGCTTGGTCAATCAGCGCGCCGACAAACTCCTCAGGCTTACCGCTTCTGATGGCGTTTCTCATATTGTTTGCATCTTTGACGGGAAGTTTTCCCTCGATCAGATCCGAAAAGCCTTTATAAATAGGACCGTCGTCTGAAAACGCGTCAGCGTTCATGGTTTTGAGAAGTTTTACCAATTCTTGGGCTTCACGAAGATTTCTGGCGTCCGCTTCTGTGGCATTTGGCCGCTGTGCTTGAGAGATAAGATCGGGGATGCGCGCTTCTGCCTGCACAACTGTTTGAGGAAGCGTTTCGGCATTACATCCAAGCGCTTGAATGACTCGTATTGCTTCCTCTGCGCTGACAACGCTTCCCCCGCCTGCTTCAATCTCCTGCAAAACCCTTCTTCCTTCCTCTCTTTGCACCGCGCGCTGAGCTTTTTGCGCATCACTTAATCCTCCTTCAGGAATTAAATTAAAACTATCAATAAATTGGGCAAAATCCCGCGTTGTCGGCGCACCGCTTACTTCAGCCGCCGCGGCAACAATCTCTCGCGTTGCGGGATTTGCAAGTACTTCATCTCGCTGCGCCGGGTCAAGTGTTTGGATATATGTTTCAACAAGCTGCCGCTGCGGACTGCCCTGGGGGAAGTATTCTAAAATTTTTGCCTGTTCGGTAACAATTAGACCTTGCATGACATCATTTCTACTAAGCGGTACCACTTTTTGTCCGGTTGCTGTTTCAACTCGACACTGAAACGAAGCTTCATCCCCGCTCACAATGCTTGCGACACGATACACGTTTCCTCCGGAGGAAACGCTTAAACCGAGTGTATCAACCGGTTGCGCATAGCTCTTGCCATTTCTACTATCAACTATGGGAAGTTCGGAAACAAGACCAACGTAGCGCATTGTTGCAAGAGGAGAATTTTGATTTGCCTGTTCATTTCTTTGATCTTCGGGCAGCGCTTGCCATGCGCTGTCTGACTCTTGAAAGGACTGATTCAAAACACTATTGGTAACTTGTTGCACTTCGGTGTCAATGCGCTCAGTATTTATTGTTTCAGGTGGTGCTTGTGTTTCCGGTTGAGCAAGTGTGGCAGCAGATTGTCTGGGGGTAGGCCGTGCTCTGTGTCTTGAGCGAAACCCGCTTGAAAAATTTTTTCCGGTATCTGCAGGGGATGGAGCAGTATTTACTTCGGCCATAGAGTAATCTTACTTGATATTTATGAACAGTTCAACTATGATTTTTCTATATGCCAATATCAGAAGGCGTTGCTGCTGTTTTGGTAAAACAGGAGACTCACAATAGAAAATTATCCACAAGAGATAAGACTGTTAAAAAACAGCACGAGGCATTTATTAAGCCTGCTTCTACAGGACAACCCGATATTTTCCATAGACGCTTCTTTATTAACGAGCAGAATACAGGCGTTGTTTCTACAAATACGGGGAGAAAAGCAGAGGGGCTCATAAAAAATGAGAATGTAGAGCTGAGCGCAGATTTAAGAAGCCAATATGCAAGATACATGAAGGATTATATCCATAATCTTTCGGAAGTAACCAGAAGAGACCCTAACGCGCTTGCGTCCGAACCACATGCACACGACAGACGGCTACTTGCAGAGTTAATAGATAAAGATGGTAAGCCCGATAACGCAAAAATTGATGAATTATTTAATTCTCCTGCAGGATGGATAATTGCAAATCAAGTTCTTGAACACAACGCCCCTCAAATGCTTGCTGCGTTAGGGGGGCTTACTATGGCACTTCGGCCGCCGGGCAGAAGACAGGATGTCGGAGAGCAGGGTAGTATTCGTCTTCCCATGGATCAAGGCGTACTCAACCGCGTTTTTCATAGATATATTAGCCCTTCTTTGATGCAGCGGGTATATCAGACAGCAGGAAGGCCAATGCAGGAAATATTTGGTCGGGCAATCCCCCCGGCGGTCCGTGATAATTTGCGACGGTGGCATCTGCTTTTTCCCGCCGCAGAGGGATCAGCAGTAGTAATGGGAGCGGGAGCGGTGGTGGGTGCAGTTGCGGGAGGACCAGGGGGAGCGGCTATTGGCGCAGGTGTCGCGGAAGCAGGTGCAGCCGCAGCTGTAGCAGTCGCGAATATGTTTCGATCCGGTGTCAGACTTGATATACGAAATTCACAAGCATTCTTCAACACCGTTGCGGGCTACGCAACAGAAAGAGCGTTTGTACACCAAATGATTGGAATAAATACTGAAAACTATCAATATAATGCTGCCGGTCAAGTAGAAGTTGCGCCGGGTAGGGAGGCAAATCTTGAGGCTGATATACGAGGAATACAAGAGCAACTCTTGGGCGCTTTACACACGCGTTTTCAATTTTACAAAGAGCTTGGAATTCCACCTGAGCAAATTGATGCCATGCCGGAGCAAGCGTTGCTTCTTCAGAGCCCGAATGTAGGCCTGCGTCCCGAGCAAACCGCGACGTGGTGGCAAAAAGAAATGGCAGCGCGCTTTACCGCCGATCCGCTCGTAGGGGCACAACAAAATATAGAAAATTTTAATGCAGCAAGATTGGATGTAATGGGGGGGATGCTCAATGAATATTTTGGAGAAAAATACAGAACCGCAAACGAGGCGAGAATGCTTGATTCAATTCATAAAAAAAATATTGCGCGGGAAAGCGGAGGGGGGTTGCATAATAATCGATCAGA
>DATIIG010000132.1:0-2703 GCA_035479835.1 Saccharimonadales bacterium (SeqCode)
TTTCACCCCCTCCCTGACAGGTTTGCAGGGAATCCCCCTGGAACGTTCGTTCACAAAACCTTCACGCCCTTTGTTCAAGTGCTGAAAAAGGGAACCAATGCTCCACGCATTCCAATACTAATCGGCGAAATACGATGTGAATTGACGGTGTGGGGCCACAAGTTGTGGGTGCCACAAAGTTGTGGAGGGGCGAGGCTAAATTGTGGGGTTTGTGGATGATTTTAAAACAGTCCACAAACGGTTGTGGGTCAGCGTTTGTGGAGCTCTGTGCTATACTTGCGGCATGAGCAGAGAAGCCGTTGATTTCACACCACCGGAACCGGGTAAAATAGTTCGGGGCGTTCATATTGGTAATGCATGTACGGAAGCGGCACATGTATTAGCGCAACTTTTATATGACAGAGAAGTTGATGAAAACCCGGAAAAGCGCGCGCAACTTGAGAAGCGTCTTGCCGGTTACCGGGAAGAACTTGCGGAGCTTGGAATCGGTCAAAATAATGAAGAACCGGAAAACGCACATGTATCTGGACGTGAAACTGCCGCCCGTATTCTCTACCCGCACTTATCCGGTCCGATTGTCAGCGCATGGGAAGCGCAGCGGATATATTGGGAGTTTGGCTATCTTCCGTCACATTTTCGTGTAAACGGGCTGCGAAAAACCGACCCCGACTTGCATAACCCGCCCCCGGAAACCGATATCTTTGAGCAGATGCAACATACGTTAAGGTCTGTATATAATGAATTTTTCGGGCCGGAAGAAATCGAACAATATACTAAACTTGCTCAACCCTTTAATGCTGCAAAGAATGAAACATTGAATATGATTCAAAATATCCCCTACCGGGTAACTCCGACGAGATTCAAATAGCTTTTGCTATCTTTCATTTCTTACGAAGCGCTCAAGAAACTCTCATACCAAAACCGTAGCATTTACTCTACAAAAGAAAGGGGGTGAGCGATATGGCAGATGATCAAGGAAGAGTAACCGGCATGAACGATGATCAGGATACTCCACAGAACGAATATGATCAAAACCAAGACACGGGACAGGGCAGAAAAGGCGGACAAAGTTCCGATCAATACGGAAACTGGCAGGATGATTTGGATCAAGAAGATCAAGGAAACGCGTAGAGAATAAAAGGGCGCGGCATGTGACTTAGCTGCGTCCTTTTTGTGCTTTCAAAAGTGTCATAACCTGCTCATCGGTAACTTGGGTAAAATCATCGAAAAAACTCCCGACCGCCTGTAGATCGGGCGCCTCAAAAAGAGCGATAAACTCCCCTACTTCTTTTCGCAAACGATCCGCGATTTCCTCAGAAGCAAGCGGCACGGCGACAATAATTTTTTTGACGTTTTGTTTTTTTAGAGACTTTATCGCAACCTGAATTGTGCCGCCTGTTGCGATCCCGTCGTCAATGAGAATAATTGTTTTGTTTTTCAAATCCGCGCGCTCTGCTTCTGCGTAAAGTTTTTTTCTTCGGCGGATTTCCGAAAGCTCTTTTGCTTTTGCCGCTTGTAAATCTTTTTGTTTTAGGCCGACTCTTCGCACACTGCCCGTGTCAAAAAATACGGTCCCGTCCTCTGCTACCGCGCCGATACCGAATTCCGCGTTGTAGGGGCTGCCGATTTTTCGAACAATCAAAACCTCAAGAGGAGCTCCCAGAATTTTTGCCACAACATATCCCACCACTACCCCGCCGCGCGGCAGCGCGACAATAACGGGCTTGTCTTTTTTAAAAGCGGAAAGATTTTGCGCAAGTTTTTTTCCCGCGTCTGCTCTGTCGGCAAACATATTATTTTGTGGAAAATGTAGTCAGCATCGCGTTATAATCATGTAAAAAATTCGTGTCGGAAAGTGAAACCTGCACGGTTTGCGTGGGATCAGAGACAAGCGGAAAATAGGTAATCGGAAGTGAAACCGACGGCGCGCGTACTGCGGAACTTGTCCCCAAAACCGGCGGCGGCGCAACGATCCATGTTGTTTCATATCCGGTAATGCCCGATGCCGTTTTTACGCTCTGAATGGAATTTAATTTTTGATATCCTTGAATTTCCTGAGTCGCCGCTGTTTTGACGTACTGGTCAAAGGGAACTGCCGCCATAGACGGAATTTTGGGATTAACTGTTATGTTGGCGACCAGACTTGCCGGATCGTTTTCTTTCCCCGCGGGATAAAACCCCGCGCCGTTTTGCGTATCCGGATATTCTTTTGCCGTCAGGGTATCCGGATATGAAATGGAAAAACCGAATTTTTTGTTGGTGTATGTTTTTGTCGCGGCGGAAGGGTTTGCGCTTATCGTAGTCTGCGGCGCTGAAACCGTTGAAGAATTGCCTGATCTTCCTGCCGAAAAAACGGCAAAGAGCCCGATTCCGGCAACAAGAAGTATGGCGACAATTACTTTTGTCATACCCTAAGGGTAAGGATTTTTTGCCGTAGTGTCAATAGCAAACTTGACAAACAATAATTCTACTGATATTGTACAGCTGCTATGGAAGACGAGGGGTCAAGTCGGACTGCTCCTGCCTTTATAATAACGCTTGGAATTATCATCGCGGTTATTCCCCTGGGCGCCGCGTATTATCTGGGCGTTAAAAACAGAAACAATATTCAATCAACACTCCTCCCCACTCCCACCACTGCCAAAAGGGCAAAAGTCAGTCCTTCTCCCACCGCGAGCCCTTCATCAATGCTTGCCAACCCCG
>DATIIG010000133.1:0-6428 GCA_035479835.1 Saccharimonadales bacterium (SeqCode)
CTGCTTTATAGTATAATACCTTAGCATTATCTAAGCAAATGAAATTTTATAAACCTCGGGCAAAACATGCGAAAAAATTTACTAAAACCGCGTTTTGGTTTTGTGTAGGCGCGTCTTTGGGACTTTTTCTTTTCACCAGTTTTGTTTTTATCATTTTTCAAAATATATATAAAAACGTCGTGTATCCGGGAGTTGCGATAAACGGCGTTAATTTCGGCGGAAAAACACAAAAAGAAGTCAGATCATTTTTTCAAATGAAAAACTCGCTGATTAAAGATACGACATTTACTCTCACAAGCGATAAAGGCGTTGCTACCGTTTCCGCGACACAGCTGAATCTGGGATTTAATGATAAGCTTTTGAGTGAACAGGCATACAGTATCGGCAGATCGCCTGATGTAATTTCCAATGTCAGTCTTATTTTACAAGCATATATAAACGGCGTAAATCTTCCTCTCTCATTTCACGTCTCAACCGATGCGCTTAGAACGACACTTGCCGATTTGAAAAGCGCGATTGATGTGACACCGGTTGATGCACAGTTTGAACTCTCAAACGGTAGAGTAACGACATTTCATCCCTCAAGTGACGGTCAGCAAATTGACTTTGACACGCTCAACGCGCAACTTAACGCTAAAGCGCTACCGATTCTTCTCTCAAGCAGACCCCAGGCAATCACTCTGGCAATTCCTATAAAAACTCTGAAACCGAAAATTACCACGGATAAAGTAAACTCGCTTGGAATAAAAGAGTTAATCGGAACCGGTACATCCCTTTTTGGCCACTCAATTGAAAGCAGAATTTACAATGTTACCCTTGCCGCCTCCCGCGTGAACGGCGTGATCGTTGCGCCGGGAGAGGTTTTCTCATTTGACAAAGCGCTTGGTGATGTTTCCGCGTTCACCGGTTATAAAAGCGCATATGTTATTGAAAACGGCAAGACGGTTTTGGGAGACGGGGGCGGCGTGTGTCAGGTGTCAACTACGCTTTTTCGCGCGCTGCTTAACGCGGGGCTTCCGATCGTCGAGCGCCACGCGCATGCCTATCGCGTGGGATATTATGAAGAAGATTCGCCCCCGGGACTTGATGCCACAGTCTATGTCCCAACCGTTGATTTGAAATTTAAAAATGACACCGGGCATTCGATTCTTATTCAATCGATCATTGATCCGAGTGAACTTCGCCTGACATTTCTTCTGTACGGAACAAAAGACGGGAGAGTAACCACCCTCACAACGCCCGTGGTAACAAATGAAACTCCCGCGCCGCCTGATAAATTTGAAGACGACCCGACTCTTCCGAAGGGACAAATCAAGCAAGTAGATTTCGCGGCGGCAGGCGCAACGGTAACATTCAGCAGAAAAGTTGTGAAAGATAATAAAACAATAATTGCAGAAACATACACGTCAGTCTATCAACCCTGGCAGGCGGTATTTATGCGGGGGACGCAATAAAGAATGTCAAATACTACAAATGTCAAATTTCCAATGATTTGAAATTGGTATTTATTTGATATTGGTAGTATTGGATTATTCCAAAATAATTTTCTATGCAAAAAGTGATTACTGTTAATAAAGCAGTTATATTATCGAAACAATTAAGGTCACAAAATATGAAAATTATTTTGGTCGGCGGTTGTTTTGATATTTTGCACATTGGCCACATACGGTTTTTGCAGGAAGCCAAAAAACTTGCGGATATACTTGTTCTTCTTTTGGAAAGCGACGCGTCAGTTAAAAAAACAAAGGGAGAAAACCGCCCTATCAATACTCAAAAAGACAGAGCAATGCTTCTGGCCCAGCTGTGCATTGTTGACTATGTTGTACTTTTGCCTTTTTTAAAAGCCGATGCCGATTATGATAAAATAGTAAGCACGATAGGGCCAAGCGTAATCGCAACGACAAAAGGTGATCCGTATGCAATGCATAAAAAAAGACAAGCAGAAATTTTAAAGAGTAAACTTGTCTTTGTAACCGATCGCATTCCGAACGCGTCGTCAACGCGGCTTGCAAAACTTTTGCATCAGGAGTTATGAAAAAAGTATTTATTATTATTTTTATCGTTTTTATAATCCTTATCGGTACCGCGCTTTTATTTTATAATGCAAGGAAAAATACCGCTCCCACGGCAGTTATCGACGGTCACACATTTTCCCTTCTTGTTGCAAAAACCAATGATGAAAAACAAACCGGTCTATCAAACCGGACTTCACTTGATAAAAATACCGGCATGCTTTTTCCGTTTGGAACGGCAAGTTATGTTACGTTTTGGATGAAACAAATGCGCTTTCCGATTGATATTATTTTTATACGAAACGGGAAAATTGTGACGATTGATAAAAATGCTCCCCCGCCGCAGGATCCAAACAGCACTGATCTTCCGATATACAAACCTACACAGCCCGCCGATACCGTACTTGAGATTAATGCAGGGCTTTCCGATAAAGACAATTTTAATATCGGCGATGAAGTAAAACTCAACAATGTTGATGCTATTAAATGAAAATTCTGGGTATCGAAACCTCTTGCGATGAAACCGCCGCAGCAGTTATAGAAGCACAAAAAGGTGATAAAACGGTCAAACTTTTATCAAATGTTGTCGCAACGTCTTTGCCGCTTCATGCAAAAACAGGCGGCGTAATCCCCGAAGTTGCCGCACGGGAGCAACTCAAGTTTATGGTTCCGACCCTTGATGAAGCACTAAAACAATCACGGTGTAAATCTACTGACATTGATGCAATCGCCGTAACCTATGGGCCGGGGCTTATCGGATCACTGTTGGTCGGCGTTGAAACGGCAAAAACGCTTTCTTATGTCTGGGACAAGCCGCTTATTCCCGTCAATCATCTTTACGGACACATATATGCTAACTGGCTTATGGCAGATGGCTTATGGCAGATGGAAAATAAAAACCATTCGCTATCCGCTATCCGCTATCCGCACGCTATTGCATTCCCGGCTATTGCTCTCATTGTCTCGGGTGGTCATACAGACCTCGTGTTTATGAAACAGCACGGCAGCATACGGTGGCTTGGCGGGACGCGAGATGACGCGGCAGGCGAGGCATTTGATAAAATCGGAAGGCTCTTAGGACTGCCGTATCCGGCAGGCGCGGCAATTGAAAAACTTGCAAAAAGTGCCGAGTCAGACTCGGCGAAAGCATACAATTTTCCAAAACCCATGATTGGTTCAAATGATTTTGATTTCAGTTTTTCAGGACTTAAAACCGCGGTGATGCGTACGGTACAATCCCAAACATCCCAAATCACCCCAAACTCCCAAACTGCTACAGATATCTGCGCGTCTGTCCAACAAGCAATTATTGATGTTTTAGTCAAAAAAACTTTAACGGCGGCAAAAAAATATCATGCAAAATCAATACTCCTGGGCGGCGGCGTTGGCGCAAATCAAACTCTGCGCGACCAACTTAAACAATCTGCCATAAGCCATAAGCTATCCGCCGAATTTTTTTGCCCGCCAAAAAATTTATGTACCGATAACGCCGCCATGATCGCCGCCGCGGCTTTTTTTAATTACAAAGAAGTTCCGTGGCAAAAAATTACCGCCGATCCGGAGTTGTATTTTGATTAAAAGTTATCTTATCAGTTGGTCGTCGCCGAATTGTCTTTTGTACTCATCCTCCGGAATAATATCATGTTCCCTATCCTGCGGTTCTACCCGTGCTTTATAAAGAACCCCATCAAGATGATCATATTCATGTTGAAAAAGTCCTGCTGCAAATCCTTCAAGCGTTCGATTTTCTATACGGTTGCCATCTCTGGTTGTATAAGAAACATTAATTTTTTTATATCGTGGTACAAGTCCTCTGACACCCGGAAGGCTGTAACATTTTTCCCATGTCTTTTCCGGATCTTCTTTTGAATGCATTACCGGATTTATGACCACCGTTGAGGGGATTTGCGCTGCATCTTCATGATTGACATGGGGATAGGAAGAAAAAATAAATATTCGAAGCGGTATGTGAATTTGGGGCGCTGCAAACCCCATTGCTCCTGTTTCTGCCATAGTTGCAAAAAGCAAAGTTACTGCTTCGTGCACTTCATGACTGTGCACATCGGTTACTTCGTGTGCTCTTTCTGAAACACTCCGGTCTCCTTCGATTGCAATATTGCTCATGCGGTCCGATTATACCATGGAGGCACAAACCAATTGCAACCGCTTCCAATTCCTGCTAGCATGAGCAATGTTTGTGAAACCAAAACTTTCGCCGTTTCGGGCGCTCAAAATTAAAAATTTCCGCAATTTCTGGTTTGCCATGCTCGCGTTTCAGCTGGCTATGCAGATGCAGATGGTTGCTGCCAACTGGCAAATGTATATACTTACTCACTCTGCGGTAAATTTAGGACTTTTGGGACTTTTCGGATTTTTGCCCGTGCTTCTTTTTTCTCCGTTCGGCGGTATTGCGGCAGATAAATTAAGCCGGAAAAAAATTATGGTCGCGAGTCAATGCGCTCTGTGTCTTGGCTCACTTGTTCTTGCGATAACGACGCATTTGGCAGTGGTAACGCCTGTTGTTTTGTATAGTGTTATCGCATTTCAGTCAATGATTTTGTCTTTTGATCTACCTGCCAGACAATCGATCGTTCCCTCGCTGGTGCCCTCTGAGTATTTCGTCAATGCAGTAAGCCTGACCACCATACTTCGTCAAATATCAACGGTTTTGGGACCCAGCATCGCGGGATTTCTGATTGAGTTTTTCGGCGTTAAAAGCGTCTATACACTCAACGCAATTGCATTTATGACATCATTTACGGCGCTTTTATTTATCGCGCTTCCCGGACTTACTCATAACAAAAATGTCGAGCTTAGCGTTTCGTCCGTTCTTGAAGGAATGCATTTTATCCGCAAATCTCCGCTTATTTACTCTACAATGATTTTGGATTTCTTCGCTACATTTTTTGCTTCAGCCACCACCCTTCTTCCTATTTTTGCCGCTGATATATTAAAAACCGGCGCACGGGGCTTGGGCTTTTTGTATGCCGCCCCGTCTGCGGGCGCGGTGATTGCGGGACTTTTTATTGCATCACATCATAACATGAAAAACCAGGGCAGGATTCTTCTTATCGGAATTTTTGTGTATGGTTTGGCAACGGTGGCATTCGGTTTTTCAAAATCTTATCTTCTTTCCCTTGTCTTTCTCTCCCTTGTGGGTGTCGGAGACATGATCAGTACCGTTATTCGAAATACAATCAGACAAATTACGACACCTGATTATCTTCGCGGCAGAATGGTTGCGGTTAATATGATTTTCTTTATGGGCGGCCCGCAGCTTGGCGAAACCGAAGGCGGACTTCTGGCGGCAGCTGTGGGAGCGCCTGCATCGGTAGTAATCGGAGGAGTCGGAACAATTATTGCAACAGTCCTTGTTGCCATATTTATTCCCAAACTTCGAAAATATCAGGGCCACGAACTTGCAGTATAAGAGTATTACTATTATTATAGTACTATGCAGCACAATCTGTTTATCAAAATTACCGCTGTTGGCATAAGTCTTCTTATTGTGTCTTTTCTGCTTCCGGTTATCTCTATTAAAAATATAGATACGATTTTAATTTCCGCGACATTTCTCTATGGTATGTTTTACGGTTTTCAGATTTCGCTTGTTTTGGGCAATTTTTTGCAACTGAAAAACCTTTTAGGAACCGAAACCGGCGGACTTCTGGCGGTGTTACATTTGGCAAAAATTATTGACGGAAAATTTGCGCAGGAGGTAGAAAAACGGATTGAAAGCTATATTATGAGAGCAATTGATAATCCCCTTACTCACTATGTTCAGAGAACTAATAAAGATTTTTTTGCAATTTTTGAACCTCTGGAAACGCTTGAGGTAAAAGGAGAGGCAAAGCTCGCAGCTCTCAATTATCTCAATGAAGCGCTGTATTATTTGCCCCAAACCAGAAATCAGATTGCCCAGGTTGCCCCGCGTGACATTGATCCGCCGGAGTGGGCACTTCTTATTATTCTGGCAGGCATTCTTATCGTCGCGCTTTTTTTTGAGAGACAACCCGATGTAATATCAAAAATTTCCACTGCAATTTTTGCAACCACAGTGATAAGTTCTTTATTTCTTCTTGATGAGGTAGACTCAAACAGAATACAAAAAACAAAACTTGAATATGATATTTTCAACGAGACGTTAACTGCGATGGGAAAGCTTCGTTATTATCCGCGCTTTGCTATTCGTCGCGGAATTTTAGGACGCGGCACACCAAAACCTTATCGTGTCGGCGTTTTTTCTCACTTTCCCTCCCTTACTCCGCGGGAAATAAAAATAATTGAGTAATATGTTAAAAGTTCCGCGAAACGTTTTTCTTCTCGGGCTCGTCAGCTTTTTTAACGACCTTTCATCGGAAATGATTTATCCGATTGTTCCGATTTTTCTCACCACGGTTTTACATGCATCGATAC
>DATIIG010000134.1:0-4157 GCA_035479835.1 Saccharimonadales bacterium (SeqCode)
AAAGATTTTAACGTATGCCTGAATTATTTTATAAACACTGTCTTCGCTCAGTTGCGTGGGATAAATACCGCGGATGTCGTAGCTTTTAAAAATCTGGGGATCGATCACACAGATATCTTATATTTCCAAAAGTAAAAAGTCAATTGATTTCTCAAGCGGCGCGGAGAGCGCTCCTGTTTTTTGTCCTAAATCAAGCTCAAAGAGTTTTCCGTAAATTGTTTTCAGCTGCATTGGTGTAAAAAGTTTTGCTTGTCGCTCGAGTTTTGACCGCTGCCACGGCGCAAGATATGCCGTTTCGTCAATAGCTTGAGAAGTCCTGTCGCTGAGTGTTAAAAGCATTCTGATTTGCTTAATCAACATAAATAAAACCAAATCTTCCGACGTGTTTGCGATAGTTTGATGAAAAAGCGAAACTGATTGTTTTGCATTATTCGGAGAAATGTTGTCAAGAAATGAAAAAATAGTTTTGGGAAGTTTAAATAGTTTTATATCTGCTTTTGGAAAAAGTGAAATCGCCTGCTTACCAAATTCTTTGCCTTCCCAAAAAATTATTTCATGCTCTTTCCCGTGCAAATTAATCAAATCGACAAGCGCTTGTGTTTCTTTTGAAATTTTTCCTTTTTTCGCAAAGAAGTTTTCTATAAGAACTTTTTTTGAGTTCTCAAATAAACCCTCTCCTTCAAAAATTTGCGTTAAATTCTCTGTGGATATGTTTTCCCACGTAAGCGAAACAAAATCATTTTTAACTCTTTGCTCTTGCACATAGTTTCTGGATGAGGTTGTGTCATCGCCATGAATTATTGTAATCATTTTCTGTTGTTTTTGTAGAGATTGAAAAGCATGTTTACTTGTTTTCCCAAATGTCGTCCTCTGCTGCGGTGGGGAAGCAGCGCTCCTGAAAAGTTTTTCGGAATATGCAGAAGTTCATGTATCAAAACTTTTTTCTGCTCATCCCGATTTAGTCTGTCAAAATATTTCGCCAATACTTCAATAACATATGCCGGTTCCAAATCAAGCGCGTCCTGAAAAATTTTCGGAAACGACCATATGCGCGCATACGAGCGCGATGTAGAACCGTGCGACCGGTAGCAAAAAATGCGCTGCGCTCTCACATGCGGCAACTCAATAACCGATAAGATTTCCGCGATGTCTTTTTTAATGTCTTGCGCTTCTTCCCATTGCATAGTGAATTGAGAATTTACGTGTGTCGGTCGGCGACGTATGATGCAGCGTATGCTTCTGGTTTGGTTTTTGCGACATACCCGTTACCCGTTACCATACCCACGACTTCTTTGATCATTTCTCGCGTTGCCCCATGTTCACCTACATCTACATGAATCTCCAGATTATATTGCGCAGATGTTCCATTGAGATGAGTCTTCAGAAGCGGCACAAACTGCGAAGCAAAATCAAGCGAAATAAGTGTCTCTGCATAAATTTTCTCACGCAAACTATGAATATTGGTCAGCTTTTTTTGTTTCCAGAAATACTTTCCTCCGAATCCTATTCTCCGAACCAATACGGCGGTGACTGCATTAATGTGGCGTAGGGGATGACCTGTTTGCATTTTTTCGTGTGAGTCGGTACCGATAACCAGGCAATACTGCGCAAGCGGATCTTCTTTGAGAAATGCTTTTATGAAATCAAGAACTTCAAAAACCGTCAGCGTGCCGTGGGTAATACTCTGAAACTTCTGTGTCAAAACGTCGCTTGTTATCTCGTCCATGTATCTATTTTACCATATCTTATCAACCTGAAGAAGCCATTTTACAACCGGAGCAAGCGGTTTTAATGACCAAACAGAGCCTGATGACTGGTCTTTGGTGTGAGCAAAATCTTCAACTTTTTTGGGTGTTGCGGCGTAGACATTGTTGCCTAAAACGGCGGGTTCAATACCGGGTGTCCCTTTTGTTTTTGCAATATTCTGAAACGATTTATAAATCCCGTTTGGTTTCTGATCTTTATCAAGAAATGAAAACTGCTCAAACGGCCCTGCCTGCGCGCTGAAAAGAAACGGCGTCACCGCAACCACACGCGAATCGCTCCAATTATTTTGAAAAGCGGTAACAAGATAAAACGCGGCATTTTCTTCTCCGACACGCTCCTGTGACCAACCTGTTTCGGTTATAAAAACAGGTAAATCTTTATTTGAGAGCCCGTCAGCCAGATTTTCTTCAAAAAAAAAGCTTTGTATGCTTTCACTATTCATTACACTCGGCGGTTGTGAAAATCCGGGATTGGGGTACGCGTGACTGCCCAAACCGTCAATTTGATTAAAAATACCCGGTACCGAAACGTTCATTTGTTGTAAAAACGAATATTCGTTTATTGAACTTGAGGAATTAGTCGATGCGTTATCAAGACCCGCGGAAATAATAAAAAAGTTTTGAGTTTTTGATTTAAAAACGCTGACCGCGTATCCTAAAATCTGCGCGTATTCATCGGCATCGGGTGTGCCGCCCCATTCGTCGCCGCGATTTACCTCATTAAACACAACAACATACCGGTTTTTTGTCGGCCAATTGAGAGAGTTTAAAAAATTCGCAAAGTCCAATACGTCTGAAAAATCAGGTTTTCTCCAAACCTTGGTATTAAAATAGTCACCCTCAGTTGCAAGACGAATAATTGGAATTACATGTAATATTCGAGCTTTGTCCATAAATTCCTGCCATTTTTTCAAATCTTTATCTCCTGCCTGAATAGGAATAGTTACATAACCCCAATCTCCGCCGTTTGAGTTCACAAGTTTTGCGGCCGCATCTATTTCATTTGGAAACAATATGTGAATTCCGAATTTATTATTGGGAAGCGATAGGGGGTCTTCCACCGCAAATACTTCTTGCTTAAAAACAAAAAGGCAAATAAACAATATTAATAATAAGACTACTCTTCTCATACCGTCATGACGCGTACTAACATGTTAGTACGCAATTAGAGTTCAAAACCTAGAATTTCTAAAGATTTTTTTACAAAGTCTGTTTGGCCCGTACGTGCGGCTTTTTTAATAATTTCAAGCGCATGGGGAATATTAAGGTCATCATCCATTGCAACTTCAATTTCTTTTTCAAGTGTTTTGTTATGAACTGCACTGTTCGATTTAAGAACTTTTTGAATGGCGCTAAACTCTTGTGCTGCTAATTCTATTTTTTCATCGGTATAGTCCCATGCACTCCGGTAGTGGTTTTGCAAAATTAGCCAACGGATACTATTTGCGTTGTAATTTTTTAAAAGATCAGAAACCAAAACCAAATTTCCCAAAGACTTTGACATTTTCCGTCCGTCTTTTTTGATCATTGCCGTATGCATCCAGTAATTAACAAACGGTTTTTTGCCCGTAAAACTTTCGGATTGCGCAATTTCACTTTCATGGTGAGGAAAAAGTAGATCTCCGCCGCCTCCATGAATATCAATCTGTTCTCCCAAAAATTCATAAATCATGGCAGAGCATTCGATATGCCATCCCGGTCTTCCTTTGCCCCACGGGCTTTCCCAGCCCGGATCAGTACTTTTTTGCCAAAGTACAAAATCAAGCGGATTTTGTTTATCAGGGTCGTCCACATGTCCGCCTCGCTGCTTCGCAATATCGAGCATTTCCTCCTGCGACAAATGCGAAAGCTTTCCGAAATCCGGGAAAGTTTTAATAGAAAAATATACGCTGCCGTTTTTAACATATGCATGTTTGGTATCAATAAGTTTTGTGATGTTTTTTTGCATCGACGGAATTGAGTCTGTAGCTTTGGTAAATCCGTGATCTTTCAAAACATTCAGTCTTTGAATGTCATGTAAATATTTCTGCGTCCATAAGTCGCCGAACTCTCTCCATGTCTGTCCGGCTTTTTTGGATTTTTCAACAATATCGTCATCTACATCCGTAATATTTTGAACAAAGTTTACAACATAATTTTGAGATTGTAGATAGCGAACAAGTACATCGGAGTAAATCGCTGTTGCAGCGTGACCCAAATGCATTGGCCCGTCAGGTGTCAACCCGCAGACGTACATGCGAACTTTCTTTTCTTCAATGGTTTCAAACGGCTCTTTTTTTCGGGTATAAGAGTTATAAAGAAGCACAAGTACTATTTTACAACATTTCTACGCATCGGAGTAGGATGTATAGCTGGTATAGAAATAGAAAACGGCAACTCATTGATACTTCT
>DATIIG010000135.1:0-2259 GCA_035479835.1 Saccharimonadales bacterium (SeqCode)
TAAACGCCAGCCATTGCTTTGCTTGTACATCCGAAGTTTTGCTCCAGCGCAAAAACAAATGACTTATCAGACGTGTGAGAAAAAATATTCCAATAAGCTGCCATACAAAAAATGCAAATCCATTCTCTCCAAACAGTAACACCTCAATTACTGTCAAAAGTACCATAAAAAGTATGCTGTTGCTGATCAAAAATATCAACTGCCATTTTTTACTTCCTGCTTCAATAAATGCCTCACCATGTTTTTTAACTCCATCTTGAAACTCCTCAAAAAATAATCGAGTTTCGGACGGATCATCTTTCATGGTACTTTTCAAGTCATCAATAGAAATTTCATCACCATTTGCAAAAACAAATGTAAGCACTGATTTTTCGAAATCTTCAAGCTTGGAGTTATCGGCAAAATTTTTATCAACCAGGTGCAAAATGTAGTTGTACGCTCTACCGCTGCCGATTCCTAAAACTCCTTTTGCATAATACATTTGTGCCTCGATTTTGATAATTTTTTGTCGTGCTAAATCAAGCAGAGTTGCTGAGAACGCATTGGCAGATACTTTTTGATCTTGCGAAATAAGAGCCTCAACCAGCGCCGGTTTTAGGTTACTTGGCGGCTCATGTAAATATTTGGGTACGTCAACATGATACTCTCTACCTTTTTTTCTCCAGAGAATTATCCAGCCAAATATCCATGTAAATAGTGCTGCTATGGCTGCAATAATACCGGCAGCTTTTAACCTCGCGGCAAAAACAGTTTGTGACGCAAAATCCCTTTCCTCTTTCTGAATACGGGGAAGCGCATTTTCTGCAAGAGTCTGAGAGTTTAAAATATTTGCCGGAAATGTTTCGCGAATTTCAACAAAGGTATTTTGTGCTACATCGCGTACGCTAAATCGCGTTTCCTGTCCATTTGTAATCGTTGCTTGACCGTTAAGCGGTCCATGCGCCCAGATATGAATATCATTTTTATTAACTGTTTGAGGAAGGTTTACTGTGATAGTTGTCTGATCGCTTCTTGCATCCCACCCGTTGCCGATTGCTTGCCAATACAACTCACCTACATCTTGATATTTTGTCACAGCATGCGAAACGTCATAATGCAATACAAAGATTTTCGTTTCATTATAAGAGGAATGATACGCTTCAATGTGTTCAGTGTTACCGTTTCTATTTGCAGCAAACGAGTTAATCGGCCGCGACTCGTCAGGATTTGGAATTTGCCGGTATATTTTTTCGCCGTTTGCGCCGCTTTCTGTAAAGGAAATATTGGTCATTTGCTGATTGCTTTTAAGCGGAATGTCCCAATATACTCGACTAAAACTACCGGAAAACGAAAATATACGCTTTTCAAAAACGCTGATACTTGCATCAGGATTTATGTTGATTGTTATATCAACTTGGGGAAAATAATATGTCTTGGTAGCAGCAAAAATTTTGGTCGGTGAAAAGAAGAGTAGGAATATAAAGAAAAATAAAACAAATAAACGTTTCATTTATTTGATTGTAGCATTTACGGAATTTGGATGCCCAGAGATTTGAGTATCGGTATGAGTTTACTGATCGGTAGCCCCGGGACGTTGAGATAATCTCCTTCGATGCGCTCAACAAGCGTTGATCCCAGCTCCTGTAGTTTATAAGACCCCGAAGCTTTGAGGGGTTTATCGCGCGTAATATAATTGTCAATATCCAGTTTGGAAAGTTTTCGAAACGTGACTTTGGTAATAACAACTTCTGTGAATTCCTGTTTGTCTGCAATAACCGTGAGGCCGGATATTACTTCGTGTGTTTTGCCGCTGAGCGCGCTTAGCATTTCCACAGCGCGCTTTTTCGTATGCGGCTTACCGATTTTTTTATTTTCCAAAACGACAAACGTATCGGCAGCAATCACAATTGCACTGGGAAACGTTTTGGCAACTGCTTTTGCTTTGCCGCGGGATAAATGTTTTGCCAAATCTTGGGGCGTCAGGTTTACATTCATATCTTCTTTAAATTTACTCGCAACAACCGTAAAAGAGAGGCCGAGTTTTTTGAGGATTTTTTTCCTTCGGGGCGAAGTAGACGCCAAAATGATCCGTTTCATGAGGTGATTATAGCACAGAGATTTTAGTTTGCCCGCGGTTCAGGAGGAAAACCTAAAAGCTCGTTGACTTTGACAAACTCAAATCCTTTTGCTCTCAGTTCTTTGATGATTTGGGGAAGCGCGTCTGCGGTTCTGGGAGCCGTGGGCGCTCCGTTCATATGCAAAACGATAATAGAACCGTTT
>DATIIG010000136.1:0-8507 GCA_035479835.1 Saccharimonadales bacterium (SeqCode)
AGCAAGTATCAAACCGCGATGCGCAAAATGTAAAATTATCAAACGCAGAGGCGTTTTGCGTGTGGTGTGTGAGAATCCGCGCCACAAACAACGGCAGGGATAATTTATGAGAATGCTTGGAATAAACATACCGGATGAAAAGCGAACAGACATCGCGCTGACGTATCTGTATGGAGTCGGCAGAAGCAATGTTGTGGGTATGTTGAAAAAAGCCGGAGTTGACGGCGCCAAGCGCGTGAAATCACTCACAGAGGATGAGCAGAAAAAAATTCAACAGGTGTTGGAAGGACATAAACTTGAAGGAGATTTGCGGGCTGAAGTTACCGGAAATATCAAAAGGCTCAAAGAAATCGGCTCATACCGAGGAACCCGTCACAGCAGAAATCTTCCTTCTCGCGGACAAAGGACACGCTCAAATGCCAGAACAAAACGCGGCAAGAGAATGACCATCGGCGCAATCAAAAAAGAAGCAGCGGCAAAACTGGGAATAACGACAAAATAACCTATGGCTGAAGAGACAAAAAATAAAGAATCCGTCAAGGCGGAAAAACAAAAAACAAAAAACAAAGGAAAGAAACGAGTTGGAGTTTCGGTTTCTTCCAATGGCAGAGCGTACATAACGGCAACGTTTAACAATACCTTGGTTGCCATCACAAACGAAAAAGGCGATACCATTGCATGGGGATCGGCAGGCGCATCTGGTTTTAAAGGTACGCGCCGCTCCACACCTTTTGCCGCCACAAGTGCCATGGAAAGCGTTGCCAAAAAAGCGCTTGAAAAAGGAGTAAAAGCAGTTGAAGTATTTGTCAAAGGTCCAGGCAGTGGACGTGATGCGGGACTTCGCGCAATCAGAAGTGCGGGGCTTTCCATAAGCGCGATTACCGACATTACGCCGATTCCGCACAACGGACCGCGGGCAAAGAAAAAAAGAAGAGTTTAATATGGCACGATATAGAGGATCAAAACATAAATTGGCACGGCGCGAAGGCGTCAATGTCATTGATAAAGACTCGCAAAGTCTGATAAGAAGGCTTAATATTCCGCCCGGGGTTCACGGAAGAAAAAGAAAGCGAAAACTGTCGGAATTCGGTATTCAACTTCGCGAAAAACAAAAAGCAAAAGCAGTGTATGGTCTTTTGGACAAGCAGTTTAGCAAGATGGTCAAAAATGTCCAAAACAAAAAAGGAGAAACCGGAGAAATGCTTGTCGCGCTTTTGGAAACGCGGCTTGATAATGTCGTATATCGCCTGGGGTTTGCAAAAAGCAGAACAATGGCACGTCAGTTTGTCTCCCACGGCCATGTTACGGTAAACAACAAAAAACTTAACATTCCTTCTTATCAGGTAAGAATTGATGATGTTATTGCTATCTCGCCCAAGATCCAGAAAAACCCGGATGTGGTCAAAAAACTTGAGGAAAAAGACGCGGTTATTCTGCCTTTTCTTGACAGGAAGGGTTTGCTGGGAAAGCTTGTCAGGATGCCAAAATCGGGCGATGTGCAGGTTCCGTTCAGCACACAACTGATTATTGAATATTACTCTCGTTAATGGTACAATAAGGCTTATGCTTGATCCGAATTTTAAAGTTAAAGAGGAAAAAAAGGGCGACAATCACAGCCAGTTTATTATCGAACCGCTTGAGCCGGGATACGGCTATACACTGGGTATTGCCATTCGCCGCGTGCTTTTAAACTCCATTCCGGGAGCTGCGGTTACCTCAATAAAGATAAACGGCGTAAAGCACAAATTCTCAACCGTTCCGGGGCTCAAAGAAAATGTTGTTGATTTGCTCCTTAATATCAAAGGTTTACATCTGCGACTTCTCAACGAAAAAGACACCAGCACCATTACACTGTCTGTCAAAGGACCAAAAGACATTACGGCAGCAGATCTGGAAGTGCCGGAAGACGTGGAAGTAGTAAACAAAGATCATTATTTGGGATCACTCAGCGATAAAAAGGCAAAGCTTGACATGGAATTAACCGTTGAGCGAGGGCTTGGTTACTCACTTTCCGAAGAGCGAAAAATCTCAACCCTTGGTGTTATTCCAACCGACGCAATTTTTACACCGGTCCTTCGGGTCAACCACAGCGTTACCGCAACACGTATCGGAAGACAGACCAATTTGGACAAACTCGTTTTGGATGTCTGGACAAACGGTAGTGTTACGCCGTCTCAAGCACTTGATGAAGCGGCACGCATTTTGTCATCTTACTTTTTCCAGATTCATGAACCAAAAGCAGCCGCAATAACAAGCGAAGGCGGAACACTTCGTCCGGCAGTTGCCGACAGTATTTTAAAATTAACCATTGACGAGCTTGATTTGCCTACACGCATTTACAACAGCCTTCGAAACGGCGGCATTGAAACAGTCGGACAGCTTTTGGACACTCCGAGAAAAGAGCTTGTTTCCATGCGAAATATGGGCGGCAAATCAATCGCGGTAATTGAGGAGAAATTAAAAGAAAAAGGAATATCGTTAACGGTCTAGTAGCAAATCTCAAATCTTAGATGTCAAATTATTACGATTTGCGTTTTGAGATTTGAGATTTTTTATTTATGAAAAAGAAAGTTTTCGGAAGAACACTCGGACGCGACAGCAATGAACGACAGGCTTTGTTCAAAAACCTGATGTCATCGCTTGTTTTGCATGAGAAAGTCGAAACAACCGAAGCAAAGGCAAAAGCAATTCGGGGAAGTATCGAAAAACTTGTGACCAAAGCACGAAAAAACGGTAAAAATGCACGGCGCATGGTGCAAGCGGATTTACTGCCCCACGCGCTTGAAAAATTCGTCAATGACGTTGTTCCGCGATTTGAAAAACGCCCGGGCGGCTACACAAGAATTATCCGGCTTGGGAACAGATTTTCGGATAACGCGGCAATGGTTGTTATGGAATGGACGGAAAAACCAAAGAGTTTAGAGTTGAGAGTCGCTCGCCTCGCTGGAGCTTCGGCGAAGCGGGAGAGTAAAGAGTTGAAAAAAGCAAAGAAAACCGTTTCGAAAAAGGCAGCAAAACCGGCTGCAAAAGCTGCTGCGAAACCGGAAAGAAAATCCGTAAAAAAGACGGTAAAAAAATAATATGACAAAAGCGACAAAAATATCAGATATCAAAAGAGCATGGCATCTGGTTGATGTTAATGACAAAACCTTGGGGAGAATCGGCTCGCATATTGCCACCCTTCTTATGGGAAAAAGCAAACCGTATTTTGTCAGAAATCTTGATTGCGGAGACTTTGTCGTAGTTGTAAACGCAAAAAACGTTAAGGTAACCGGCAATAAAGAAGAACAAAAAATTTACTTTCGATATTCAGGCTATCCAAGCGGACTAAGTCAGGAAACGCTTTTGCGGCTTCGAAAAAGAAAGCCGGAAGAAATTATCCGCCACGCGGTCAAAGGCATGCTGCCGCAAAATAGACTGCGGGACCAAATGCTCAAACGGCTCTTTGTATTTACCGACCAGAAGCATACGTACGAAGACAAATTTAAAATAAAAAGTTAAAAATTATGGCACGAGTAGCAAAGACAGAGGAACCAATAGAAAAAAAGGTACGAAAAACCGATTACTTCACCACAACAGGGCGAAGAAAAGGCGCAGTGGCGCGGGTGCGGCTGTTTGCAAAAGTTCCCGATGGTTTGATGTGGGGGGAACAGGCAGTAAAAAAAGGCGATATTATCGTAAATAAAAAAGCAATCAGCGCTTACTTTCCCTCAGCGGTGGAAAAAACCGTGTACATGCAGCCGTTTGAAATTACCGGTACCATTAATACGTTTGCAATAACCATTCAGGTAGACGGCGGCGGAAGAAGGGGACAGCTAGGCGCAGTAGTGCATGCGCTTTCACGCGCGCTTTCAGCAGTAGACGGCAAGCACAGAGATAAACTGAAGAAAAAGGGACTCCTAACTCGCGATCCCAGAGTCAGGCAGCGACGCAAAGTCGGCATGGGCGGAAAATCAAGAAGAAAGAAACAATCTCCAAAGCGTTAAAACTATGTCTTCTAAGGCCGAGAGACTTACAGCGCGGAAAATTTCTATGCAGGAGTGGAATGGGCAGAGGCCGCCACTTCTTACTCTTGTTCCCCAAAACGAAACACCTATTCAAAAAACTCCAACAAGACGATTTCTAAATAAAAACACGCTTCTTGGAATTGGAACAGCTGTTGCATTTATAGGAGGGGCAATAGGAGTAGGAGCCGGCGTGACAACGGTATATGATATGAATGCTAATCAATTAGACCAACATCAAACGCGGCAGGATCAAGGTGTGGTATTTATAGAGTCGGCAGTTGCAATAGGAAGTCTCGCGGCCATGCTGCTTGCCCGCCGAAACATGTCGTCTGACCAACAACTACGCTAAGTTTTGAAACAGTTGCAAAAATTTCTTATCAGTGCTTAATAACTTTGCTTCTTCCACGGACCACGCGGAATACGAGTTTGGTTTCTGAATTTCCTCCAAAAAATCTTCCCATTTTATCCATTTTATGTTTTCCACCTCATCTTTATTTATTTTTGGTTCCTGATTAGTAAAGCCAATCAGCACCGGGCAGATTTCGTTTTCCCAAATCCCGTTCATTTCGGTTTTGTAGCGGTAGTCGGGCAAAATAACAAAAAGTTTTACATCGGTAATATTGAGCTCATGGTTTAAATGTCTTTTTGCCGCATCAATGCTGGTTTCATCAAGTTTGGGATGACCGCAGCAACTATTTGACCACACAAGCGGAAATGTTTTTTTGGTTTTTGCGCGCTGTTGCAGTAAAAGTTTGCCTTCACTATTAAACAAAAAAACCGAAAAACCGCGGTGCAAAGGAGTGTTACTATTATGCGTTTCAAGTTTTGAAGCGGTACCCAAGGGAGTATTATTTTTGTCAACCAAGACAACGATATCTTCCATAAAATCAACTTTTTCTTTTCTGAATAAAATCAATAAGCTCTAAAAACTTTTCTTTCCCTGCAAAATCATTAAGCAAATTTCTTGCGTCATCAAAAGCTTTATCTGCAGTATTTTTTGCATACAAAAGCGCGTCCGGTTCGGAAGCGTTATGTTCCTGCATATACTGTGTGATAAGTGTATGTTGGTGCTCTTTTATATCCGCTTTAAAATCAAACACATCATCCTGCATTTGAAATGCAAATCCGAGTTTTTCACCAAACGTTTTGCAAAATGAAAGTATTTTTTCATCCGCATTTGCAAGCACTGCGCCGATTTGCATTGGGTAGACAAAGGTATATCGGGCGGTTTTTAAAAGGATTTTTTGCTCAAGCTGCTGCCGAGTTGCTTTCTCTTCCGCGGCGAGTTTGACATCAATCATTTGTCCCAAAACCGTGTCATTTGCCATTTTAAAATAATATTTGTTTGCCTTTGAGTCGGCAAACACTTCCTGCGACCATGCAAAAAGTAAATCGCCGACAAGTATCGCCTGACTATTTCCAAAAACCGTGTGAAGCGTTTTGACATTATGCCGAGTGTCCGCGTTATCGATAATATCATCATGCACCAGCGCAAACGCGTGGAACAGTTCAATGCCGATAAGCGTTTGCAATGTTTTTTCTCTATCTTTTCCACCCAAGCTTTCATATGTTAAATATGCAACATACGGTCGTATTCGTTTCCCGCCGTTTAGCGTAATGTTTTTTGCATGGTTTAAAATATTCTGCAAAAAAGGATCTTTTGAAAAAGCGGAAATTTTAGTTTCAAAGTAATCTTTGAGAATCGCGTCAAACTCTTGTTTGAAGTTTTGCAGGTCTTTCATGTATGATTGATTATATCAAACCTTCTAGTTCAACTGCCACTAAACGCCGCCGAAGTATAGATTGCCCATTTTCTTATTCTGTAAAATATCTCTTCCTCCTTGTAGGGCAATCTCTCCGGCAACCAATACATATGTTTTATGAGCAATAGAAACGGCCTGTTTGGCATTTTGCTCAACGATCAAGACCGTAACCCCTTCTTTGTTAATCTCTTGTATTTTTTCAAAGATTTCTTTTGACGCTTTAGGAGACAATCCCAGAGAAGGTTCATCCATTAACAAAAGTTGAGGATTTTGAATTAATGCTCTTGCAATAGCTAGAAGTTGCTGTTGGCCACCCGATAAATTTGCGGCTAGCTCGCCTCTTTTTTCATGAAGGATAGGAAATTTTTGATATATGTCTTCTATATTCTTTCGCAAAATATCTCTATCCTTAATTGTATACCCACCCATTTCAAGATTTTCCTCAACGGTCATGGTAGAAAAAACCTGCCTGCCTTGTGGTACGAAGCTTATACCAAGTTCTATTAATTCATATGTAGGCAAATCCGTTATATCTTTATCTTTGTACAATATCTTTCCCGAATAAATATCGGTAAGACTAAATATGCTTTTAAGAAGTGTTGATTTTCCCGCACCATTTGGACCAATTAGTGCAATAATTTCACCTGTGTTTACTAAAAGATCAGCTCCGTTAAGAATTTGTATTTGATTATAGCCAGCTTTTAGATCAGTAATTTTAAGCATGCTTACGAGCTTTAATGATTAAATAAATTGGTAGAGAAGTTTCTTCTCCCCACATATGTAAATATGTAGCGAGGTCTTGTTGGGTAGGCTCCGGTTCAAGTATTTTCTCAATAATAAAATTATTTTCTAATAAGTTATTAAAATATTCGGAAAGAGTATGTGTAGCGACAGGTATTGCTTGTATTTCAGTTTTTCCTTCATCTGGTCTATGTAGAATTAAATGAGCAACTTTATCTTTAAAATAGTTCACTTTTTGTTCATCGGTAAAAGTAACCCAGTGAGTTTTCGGTTTTGCTATATAGATAAGAGGATGAGGAACTGCCAGAAGGAAGACCCCATTGGGCTTTAGAACTCTTGCCGCTTCTTTTGTAGCTTCATCCATTTCTTCACTGTTAAAATGTACATATACCAATATCGACAGCGCTAAATCCATTGATTTATCATCTACCATGGATAACTTAGTTGCTGAACCGACATAGTATTCTATACCAAGTTTTTCTTTTTCCTCAAGCTTTTTTGCTTCTTGTACAACGCTTTCCTTAACGTCAATGCCGATTGTTTTAAAAGCTCCATGTGTTGCCACATACCGAGAAACATAGCCATCTCCGCATCCTATATCAACAACCGACTTACCTTTTAAATCTCCAAGTAGTTCAAATACATGTGGTCTGCAGAGAAAATCACTCTGAATAGTCGGTTTCTCTCTCAACCAGAATTTAGCATTTTCGTGATAATCCGATTGAAGCGAAGACATGAAATTAGAGGTTATAAGGCGTCCATCCTTGAGTTGTGTACATTCGCAAAACCGCATGTCTCATAGAATTTCCTTTAGAATCGAAGGTAAGAGTACCTCCTGCGCCATCAAGGTTGGTTTGTAACAAGTTGTGAGCAATAGTCTCTGTGCTTGCGCTATTGCCACTTTTTTCGATTGCGGCTTTAAGAGCATATAAATCGTCATATGTATACGCGGCATCCCCCATTACGTCTTCGTTGTATTTTGTTTTATATGTGTCCATGAATGTTTTAGATTTGTTATTTGAGCTATCAGGAGTATACCACGTATCGATAGCTCCCATTTTAACAAGTGTTGTTGCAAAAGGCTTAGTCATAAAAGGGAAAATATAAACCGTGGATCCTGAAAATAATCTTTTGTTATCCAAACCTAACTCTACAATTTGCTGCGTAATTTTTGTCGCTTCCGCTCCGGGAAATCCATAGACAAGGATTGCATCAGGATTAAACGCAGCTATTTTAGATAATTGTGTTTTAAAGTCTGTATCACCAAAATTAAAGCGCTCCTCATGTATTTGAGCTTTTGTCTGACTTTTAAGCCCGGTCATAAAATCCTGTGTATCACCAAAGTTAAGCGCTATTACACCAAGTCTTTTAATTCCTTCTTTGTTAGTTGCTTTGCCTGTTGCCGCTCCTTGATCTGTCATATCCCAGTAGTCCCGAAATACATAATTGCCTGTCCCTACTTTATCTACCGTGGAGCTTATATCTATAATTTTATTCTTTTCTGCTATTGGAGCAGTCGCTTGTGATGGGGAAGAAAATGCGGTGAATAAATAATCAACTTTGTCGATGTTAATCAATTTGTTAACGGATTGCAAGGCTTTTGTTGTATCTCCTTGATCATCCTCGAAGATAAGCTCAACTTTTTTACCATTTATACCACCGCTGTTGTTAATTTCATCCGCAGCAAGTTCTAGTCCTCTTCTGTATTCAATGCCAAAGCTTGCAATGGGGCCTGTAAGTGCATAAGATGCTCCAATTTTAACTGCGGTTCCTTGTGGATACCTACTTTGAGACTTGGATAAACCAAAAATCAAGGCTATCACGCCGACAATAAGTACAACCGGCAGCAAAAATTTCATTAAAGATGAATTCATATTGTTCTTTTTTCGCTTGCTCACGTATTTAGCGTAGCGATATTATTTACTCTTGTCAATATGTAGTTCTAATCGTGAAGCATATCATATATATTACTATTTTGTCAAGTATTTGTGATGAT
>DATIIG010000137.1:0-5910 GCA_035479835.1 Saccharimonadales bacterium (SeqCode)
TATTTAATCAGTATCGTAGACTAGACTACGATACTTCAGCGCTACATAGGGTTAAAGTTTTGGCAAATTATTACTCCACATCAGTTCTTGGTATAATGATTTCATGAAACTGCAAACGGATTTGCTTGAGAAGATTAAAAAAACTCCTCGGAAAAACAAAACTTTTCTGATCGGCATTGACGGATTTGGCGGGTCAGGAAAATCAACGCTGGCAAAGCTTTTAAAAGAACAACTAGAAAATGTTAGTATCGTTGAAGTTGATGATTTTTACCTACCATCATTAGGTCATGCAGATAGAAAACGAATATTAGATCAAGTTATTTTGCCTTTGGTTAGGGAGAAATCCGCTAAATACCAGATTTTTGATTGGAAGAAAAACCGATTAACAGATTGGAAAACAATACAACCGGGCGCAGTAGTTATTATTGACGGTATTTCTGCAATGCACCAGGAGTTTATAAACTATTTGGATTTTAGAATTTGGATAGAGTGTCCGCAGGAAGTTGGTTTCAAACGCGGAGTCGAAAGAGATAAAGTTCGGGACGGTGTTGATACTAAGGAAAAGTGGCAAAACATCTGGATGCCGCAGGAAAAAGAATACGTGGATTCCCAAAATCCTGCGCAATATGCTGATTACGTTATTAACGGAGTTTAAAATGGTAAGAAAGGCATTTTTGTAGTATCATAAGTATATGGATTCATCTGCCTCGTTAGATACGCAAATCCAAAAACTTGAAGAAAAAGTAAAAAATGCACAGTTACCTGCAGATTTGCTGGAAAAAATAGACGGTATGTTAACGCTTTTGCGCATGACGCTCAAAAGCGGGGGCGGAAGTTTTATCAACTACGAAGGCGTTTCAAGCTACATTGACTGGATCGTTTCGCTTCCGTTTAACAAAGAAACCACCGATACGCTCAACTTAACATCGGCAAAACAAATCTTGGACAAAAATCATTACGGTTTGGAAAGTGTCAAAAACAGAATTATGGAATATTTGGCAGCAATTATTTTGAGTTTACAAAACAATACGGAAGATAAAGTTATCAGAGCGCCGATTTTATGTTTAATCGGACTTGTCGGAACGGGAAAAACAACACTTGCGATTTCCATTGCCGAAAGTTTAGGTCGAAAATTTGAGCGCATACCATTTGGAGGTATGGGAGATGCCAGAGCGCTTCGCGGACAATCGCGCGCGTTTGCGGACGCGGAGCCGGGTGCAATTGTCAAAAAACTCGTGCACGCGCAAAGTAAAAATCCGGTCATACTTCTTGACGAGCTTGATCGAGTCACCGAAGACGCGCGCGCCGATATCATGGGCGTTTTGGTTGAAATGCTTGATCCGGAACAGAATAAATCATTTACCGATCACTACATAGATTATCCGATTGATTTGTCACATGTTCTGTTTGTCGCGACGGCAAATAACACGACCAATATTTCAACAGCGGTACTTGATCGTCTTGAAATTGTGCAGATGCCGTCGTATACTGATGCGGAGAAAGCGGTTATCGCAAAAAGTTATTTGTTTCCCAAAATCCGCGCTGCCTCGGGGCTCAAAGAAAATCAGGTTGTTATTGATGAAGGCGTCTGGCCCGGCGTTATCAGACCTTTGGGATTTGATTCGGGAATCAGAAGTTTGGAGCGAACCATTGAGGGAGTGTGCCGCAAAATTGCAAGGCTTATTGTGGAGGGAAAACTGCCTGCAGGAAACGCGGTTCACATCACAGGCGAAAACCTCAAACAATTTTTGCCGACTTAATTTATGCAAGATTTTTTATCATTAATTCCCCTGGGAGGTGTAGGCGATGTCACCAAAAACATGTACCTGTATCAGTACAAAGATGAAGTACTGATTGTTGATTGCGGCATCGGATTTGCCGATGAAACGATGCTTGGGGTTGATTTGCTTTTGCCGGACATTTCATATCTTTTGCAAAGCAAGAAAAAAATTGCCGGTATGGTGATAACGCACGGACACGAAGATCATATGGGCGCGCTGCCGTTTATTTTGCCCCAGATTTCACAACAATTTCCGATTTACGCATCGCGCTTAACCGCAGCTTTGGCAAATGAAAAATTAAAGGAATTTGCAGTCCCAACGCGCGTGGAGGTTGTTCCCTTCGGCAAAACTACGCAGATCGGGTCCTTTAGCGCGACATTTATTCCCGTAACGCACTCCGTTCCCGACACGTCGCATATTTTTATTACTACACCGGTCGGAAATTTTTATCATGGGAGCGATTTTAAATTTGACGATACGCCCTATGACGGGAAAAAAAGCGATTATGAAATGATCAAGCGTTTAAGTTCTCAAGGTGTATTATGTTTACTCTCCGATTGTCTTGGGGCAGAGCGGGAGGGGCGCACCGGGTCGGAAAAAGATATTCTCTCTCATTTTCAGGATGCCATAGCAAAGTCAAAAGGAAAATGCATTATTACCACCTACTCTTCTCATATGGCCCGGCTTAATCAAATTATTGAAGCGACACGAAATGCCAATCGTCACATCAGTTTTGTGGGCAGATCTTTGATAAAAACAAAAGATGTGGGAAAACGCGAAGGATATCTGCATTTGCCAAGTGAGCTTGATGTGCCGATTGATCAAATAAAAAATTATCCCGACAACCAATTGGTTCTGGTGGTTGCGGGAACGCAGGGGCAGCAAGAATCGGCAATGGTCCGTATGGCCAATAATCAGCACAAAGATGTTAAAATTAATGAAGAAGATACGGTTATTTTTTCGGCAGATCCAATTCCCGGCAACGAAGTTTTGGTTCATGAGCTGATCGACACACTTGCGCGGCGCGGCGCAACGGTCTTGTATCCGCCAGTTAGTCACGCATTTCATGTTTCGGGTCACGGCTCGCAGGAAGAACTGAGCCAACTTATGCAATTGACCAAGCCGAAACATATTATTCCCATCGGCGGGCAGTTTCGGCACATGACCGCATACAGAAACATGGCAATTTCGCAAGGAGTTTCCAAAAATAACATCCTCCTTCTTGATGACGGGCAGGAAGTCATGTTTAGCCGAAATGAAGCCGGGCTTGGCAAGAAAATTCCGGTTAAAAATGTGTATGTTGATGAGGTATCGGGCGAGGAGGTTGAGCACTATGTTCTTCGTGACCGGCAGAAACTCTCTGAAGGCGGGATTGTGATAGTTTTGTGCGAAATTGACTCGGGAAACGGGCAGCTTGTGGGAAAACCGGAAGTTATTATCCGCGGATTTTCGCCCGACGTTGCGCGTTTGTCGCAGCGGATTTTTAAAGATATTAGCACGGCGCTCTCGCAGAAAAAAGACAGAGTGACCAACTGGGTGTATATCAGAAAACTGATCGGGCAGATTACGGAGCGGCGAATTTACCGGGATATTCGAAGAGAGCCTCTGGTACTTCCGGTTGTTATCGAAGTTTAAGTTTGTTGTAAGCTTAGAGCTGACCCGCTATAATAAATATATGGCAAGACGTAAATATCATAAACGAGGAAAGTTTAAATTAAAACTTAAGAAAGAAACAATTTATTCTTTATTTGCGTTCGGCCTTATTCTTCTTGGCATTTTGCTTGGCCTTTCATTTACCAGAAGTTCTTCATCATTTATAGTTATTGCTGACATGATGGCGGCGTATTTCGGCAGCGCGTCATTTCTGTTTCCGCTTGTTCTCATCTTTTTCGGATTTTTGTTCCTGCGGCTTAAGATGGTCATATCGCGCCCGCATGTTGCAATCGGATTTCTTGTGCTGTTTGTTGCCTGGGACGCGTTGACAAAGGGTGGCAGTGTCGGAGGATATCTTTTCCAAACTGTGGGTGACGTTATCAGTAGCGTGGGCGCGTATCTTGTGTATGTAACCGGTATTTTTGTCGGGCTGGTTGTTTTTTTCAATACGTCATTTGATCAGATTGTTTCAGGGGTAACGCTTGTTGCACAAAACCTCTATCGTTTTTTCCCAGGAAGTATTTTATCTTTGTTTAAGAAAAAACAGCCCGGTTTGAAAGACAAACAAATGATGATAAAAGGCGGAGAAAAAGTTCTCCCAAATCTCGCGCGTGAGCCACTCGCAGCACCGATTGCCGTTAATAAAAAAGAAGCGGCAATTATTTCAGACAAACTCGTTACCAATACATTATCGGGCGGAGGCATTTGGGAATATCCGCCGCTGTCGCTTTTGTCCGAAATTGAGGGGCAAAAAGCAGACCGGGGAGATATCAAACGAATCGCGTCGGTTATTGAGCAAACGCTTGATAGTTTCGGAATCGGCGCAAAAGTGGTTGAGGTAAATTTAGGCCCGGCCGTCACGCAATACGCGCTTGAGATTGCTTTGGGAACCAAAGTTTCAAAAATAACGTCTCTTTCAAATGATTTGGCGCTGGCAACCGAGGCGCCAACAGGGCAAATCCGTATCGAAGCGCCGATTCCGGGAAGAAACTTAATCGGTATTGAAATTCCGAACCGCTCGCTTGAGGTTGTTTCCATCCGCACCATGCTTTCATCGGCGGTTATGAACAAAAGCAAATCAAAACTTACGGTTGCTTTGGGACTTGACGTGTCCGGAAGCCCTATTGTTGCCGATATTTCAAAAATGCCCCACGTTCTTATTGCCGGAACCACCGGTTCGGGAAAATCCGTTGCCATGAATTCGTTTATTACCTCACTTCTCTTTCGCGCGTCACCTGAGGAGGTAAAACTTATTTTAATTGATCCTAAACGAGTTGAGTTAACCGGCTATAATGGTATTCCGCATCTGATGACTCCCGTTATTGTGGAAGTTGAGAAAATTCTGGCGTCTCTGAAGTGGGCAATGGGAGAAATGGATAGAAGGTACAAAACATTTGCAGAGCGCGGCGTTCGCAATATTGACTCATACAACGAACTTGCAGGGTTTCAGGCGCTTCCGTATATTGTCATTTTCATTGATGAGTTGGCAGACTTAATGGCGTTTGCGCCGGTTGAGGTTGAAGACGCAATTGCACGCCTTGCGCAGATGGCGCGGGCGACCGGTATTCATTTGGTCATTGCGACCCAGCGGCCCTCAGTTGATGTTATCACGGGACTTATCAAAGCAAATGTTCCGGCGCGCATCGCGTTTAACGTTTCATCCATGATTGACTCGCGTGTTATTTTGGATACTCCGGGTGCTGAAAAACTTTTAGGAAGGGGAGACATGCTCTATGTTCCGCCGGATCAGGCAAAACCCTCGCGTATTCAAGGAACGTTTGTTTCGGAAAAAGAAGTTAAAAAGCTCGTTGAATATCTCAAATCCAAAACTCCGCATGTTGAGTACACGGAAGAAGTTACCTCGCAGTCGCTTTTGGTTCTTAAAAAAGGAGCGGGTGGTGACGGGCATGACGCGCTTTTTGAAGAAGCGGTTCGGGCGGTATGTCAATACGACCGGGCGTCCGCGTCGCTACTTCAAAGGCGTTTATCGGTCGGCTACGCTCGAGCTGCCAGGATTTTGGATCAACTTGAAGCGGCAGGAATTGTGGGGCCGGGCGAGGGTTCAAAGCCGCGCGATGTACTGATGCGAAACCCCGATGAATATTTTGCAAATCAATAACCTCGTATGATAAAAGTAAGCGAATTTTTCAAAGAAGAGCGTCTCCGTAAAGGATTAACCATTGACCAAGTCGCAAAAGCGACAAAAATCCGACCCGCGTTTTTAACGGCGATAGAAAACGGCGAATACCACAAGCTCCCCTCAAGCGCGTATGCCACGGGTTTTGTTCGAAACTACGCGCAGTTTCTTGGGCTTTCGCAAAACCGGATGCTTGCACTTTTTCGAAGAGAATACGCGGGAGAAAAAACCACCGCGGTGCTTCCGGCGGGATTTTCATCTTCCTCTGATTTTCCCGGCAGATTTTTTAAACTCCAGCAAAAAATAGGACTTGCCGCGCTTTTGTTTCTTGCGATATTT
>DATIIG010000138.1:0-1870 GCA_035479835.1 Saccharimonadales bacterium (SeqCode)
CGCCGACAACAGTAATTATCAAAATGTTACCATTCAGGTGACAAGCAGCAAAAGCAGTTTCTTGCCTCTTTTGAAAAACGATCTATCAAGTTCGTATACCATCGGCAATGCCTCATCAAATCTTTCCGCAAGTTCCTCGGCCGACGCGGTAGTAATCATCGGACAATAAGCTCACTTGATTGTTTGCCAAGTTCACAGTATTATAGTGTGTATCATGCAAAAGACTTCATTTGATGTTATCGCAGTCGGTGATGCCACGATTGATGCTTTTTTATCAATCCAAAACGCGAATGATCACTGCAGAGTTGATGACAAAGCATGTGAGTTATGTTTTCCGATCGGAGATAAAATTCCCCTTGAAAGCTCTGCATTTTTGCTGGGAGGAAACGCGTGTAACTTGGCTGTTGGACTGTCACGACTCGGGCTGACTACATCGCTGTGCGCGGAATTGGGCAATGACGAGTTTGCCCATAAAATTGTGTATGAACTTTCAAAAGAACAGGTTGATAGAAGCTTACTAATTGTCACTAAACACGCAAAATCATCATTTGCAATCGGCGTTAATTTTAAAGGAGACCGAACGTTGTTTGTGCAGCATGTGACGCGGGAACACAATTTTAATTTAGACGGAGTTAGTGCAAAATGGATTTACCTCACCTCAATCGGGCATAAATGGAAAGATGCATACCAAAGAGTCCATGATTTTATAAAACGCGCAGACACAAAACTCGCATTTGCTCCGGGAACATATCAAATTGACGGAGGATTCGAGCGCATCGCGTATATTCTCAAAGAAACAGACATACTTTTTCTCAACAAAGAAGAAGGAGCAAAAATTGCAAATTGCAAATATCAAATATCAAATAAAGAAGGAATGGAAAAACTTCTCCACGCTTTGCAGAAGCTTGGACCAAAAACCGTTGTCTTAACAGACGGCATCAAGGGATCATACACACTTGATGAAAAGGGCAAAACATATTTTCAAAAAACCTTTCCCGATCCGATTGTCGAGCGAACCGGCGCAGGGGATGCGTATGCAACGGGATTTCTTGCTGGAGTCATGCAAGGAGAAAGTATTCAAAACGCAATGACATGGGGAACCATTAACGCGGGAGCGGTTGTGGGTGTAATCGGCGCGCAACCGGGACTTTTAACAAAAGAAAAAATAAGTGAGCGACTTTCCAAGTTACCATGAGTATCGGATATACAAAACCGTTATATATTCTTGCATTTGATCACCGCAATACCTTTGCAAAACATATCTTTAACACGAAGCTGCAAGATCTGACTTCGGAACAAAAGCAAAAAATTTGCCTGTGGAAAGAAATTATTTATCAGGGATTTTTGGATGCTTTGCAAAAAGGTGTTTCAAAAGATAACGCGGCGATTTTAATTGATGAAGAGTTTGGCGACAAGGTTTTGCAAGACGCAATGAAAAATAATAATACGATACTTCTTGCCGCGGAAAAAAGCGGAAGTGAAAATTTGGAGCTGGCGTATCAAGACTTCGGCGCGCATATTGAAAAATATCACCCGACCTTTGTAAAAATTCTCATTACATATGGTTTGGAAGACGCACCGGAGAAGAAAAAAAGTCAGCAGGAAATTCTGAGAATTGTGTGCGACTACTGCCGCAAAAATGATTATAAATTTTTACTTGAAGTGTTAATAAAAGTTTCCGATGAGAAAACAAGAGGAGCGCAGACGACCCGCATGATAGAGCAGTTGCAGCAAGCAGGGGCTGAGCCGGATGTCTGGAAACTCGAAGGACTGGATGAAAAGGCGGATTATGAAATGGTTGTAGCGCAGGCGAAATCAGGCGGCAGAAATGACGTAGGCGTTGTCATTTTGGGAAGAGGAGCGGATAGCG